>CAKSKO010000315.1 GCA_934465125.1 uncultured Eubacteriales bacterium | reverse complement strand
CACACTGTCTTTGGTTACCCTAGCACAGATAACCGGACTCTCTACTGGTTTTTTAGAGGATATCTGAATGGCTTTTCCGAGGATTTTTGCACTTTCTATGCATTTCTCTTCAGCAGAAGAATAAAGGGTAGCCAAGAGCTCTCCTCTGTTTATCTGATCTCCGATTTTTTTATTGAAGACAATCCCTGCACTGAAATCGATTTTACTTTCTTTCGTTTCACGTCCTGCACCCAAAACCATAGAAGCGACCCCGCATTTTTCCGTATCCATAGAAGAAAGATACCCCGTCTGGCTTGAGAAAACCTGTCTAACTACCTTGGCTTTCTCAAACTTTGAAGGATCTTCCAATACCGAAATATCACCGCCTTGCGCTGCGACCATTTCTTTTAGTTTTTCAAAAGCCCTTCCGCTTTCAAGTGCATCTTTTGCCAACAGATAACACTCTTCTAACGAGCCTTTCTCAGCAAGATACAACATATTTGCCGCAAGATCAAGAGAAATCTCCGTCAGATCCTTTGGCCCTTGACACTTGAGGGTATCACAAACTTCCATAATTTCAAGTGAATTCCCAATCGCCAAACCGAGTGGATGAGCCATGTCTGTGATTAGAGCAATCGTCTTTCTACCGATTTTTTCTCCAATCGAGACCATCGCTTGCGCCAGTTTAATCGATTGTTCCGTCGTTTTCATAAACGCACCGTTGCCGGTTTTTACATCGAGTAAAATACAATCAGAGCCAGCGGCAATTTTCTTACTCATAATGCTCGAGGCAATCAATGGTATACTTTCAACTGTTGCTGTGACGTCTCTTAATGCATACAATTTTTTGTCCGCTGGAACAATATTGCCTGATTGCCCGATGACACTCGCTCCAACAGTACGCACAATTTCAAAAAACGTTTCCTGATCAATTGAGGTTTTCATCCCCGGTATGGATTCCATTTTATCGACTGTCCCACCGGTATGGCCCAATCCTCTACCAGACATCTTCGCAACTGGCACCCCACATGATGCAACGATCGGGGTGATAATTAAAGTTGTTTTATCACCCACTCCTCCAGTGCTATGTTTGTCAACTTTTATCCCATCAATAGATGACAAATCAATCGTTTCACCAGATTCCGCCATATATTTTGTCAAAGCGGTGGTCTCCTGATCTGTCATTCCTTTAAAATAAATCGCCATTAATAATGCAGAAACTTGATAATCCGGGATTGTTCCATCAACATAACCTTTTACAAAAAATGTAATTTCTTGATCTGACAGTTCTTCTCCATCTCTTTTTTTCGCAATAATGTCATACATTCTCATAACGTATCCCTCACCTTCAATATCCTGCAGATTCCTGATGATTGATCAACTTAATGATGCGGCTTGTTCCTAGACGAGATGCACCTAATGAAAGAAACTTTTCTGCATCCTCTAACGTCTGTATTCCACCAGCTGCTTTAATTTTTACATTTTTGCCAACATGCTTTTTAAAAAGTATAACATCTTCAAACG
>CAKSKO010000314.1 GCA_934465125.1 uncultured Eubacteriales bacterium | reverse complement strand
TGCATACTCTTCTAAGCTTAGAACAACCATAGCGCCATATCCGTTTTTAGTTAAATACACAGGATTTCCACTATTAACAAGAGTCTCAATTTCAGGAAATTTATTTCTGAGATCAGAAACTGGGCGAATTTGTATCATTTCCACCTCTCCTTTCACTTTTTTCTATCTTTATTTTATCCTAATTTTATCACAATTGCAATAAACAGCAACACATTTCTCACAAATTCTACCATCCGCTTATACTGCATACTCATCAGTCATAACTATTTCTCTCAATATAATATTTTGCCGCTTCCTGTAAAGACATCCCTTTCTTTCTCGCTTTATCTCTCACACTGCTTACAGAGATACTTTTCATTCTACAAAGGGAATTGATTGATTCATATACACTTCCATCCTCCCAAATAAATTGCCGCTGTTTCGTAATCTTTCTAATATAATCAATCGCCTCATCATAATCGCTGTCTTTATTCCGGAACCTATAAGAATGCACAGATTGAACATTGATTCCATATTGCTTGCAGCATTCTTTCAAGTCCTTATACCTATCACCTTTATAGTAAAACACGTCCATTTCCAGATTCTTCTTCCTTTTCAAACAATGCCGGAATGCTTCTTGTGCCGAACAATTCTTTCGCCATGCTCTATTGCGCACCGCTTTTAATGACACATTAAATTTCGTACAACATACCGATAAAGATGGATATAAAACGGACTCCCATTCAAACTGTTCCTCTGCATTTTTTGTATAATAATATTCAACCGCCTCTACCCTACTCTTTTTTGTTCTCCACATGTAACCATAAACGCTGCTGACATTTATACCAAGATTGCGGCAGCAGTCACTCAAATCATGATAAATACTATCCCGGAATACAAATGTTCTGGAATCTATTTTTTGTCCTTCCTGCTTTTCAATACGATTGATATAAAATTTCAAAGCTTCTTCTCTGGATATTCCGTGCCGTTTTGCGTATGCCGACACATAAGATGCATTGCATCCAAATGCTCTGCAACATGATGTAAATGTAATATATTCCTGTCCGCAGAAATACATTTTTCGTTTATTATGATAATTCAGATAGCTGGCAAATGCATGCCGCAATAGAAAATGTTTTTTTCTCGCATATCTTCTGACGCAAACCGATTTAATATTGTAAGCCTCACAACAAGCTGCAAAACTATCATAAGTCACATGGTTATATGTAAAACGATTATATTTATAATACTGATAATAATGGCTGAGCGCCTCCTCTTTTGATATTTTATTTTTCTGCATATAAGTACATAGGGATTTATAGTTTATATTGTAATAATCGCAGCATTCTTTTAAATCTGTCCACCTCACTTTCCTCCTTTATTACAAAATATTACAAAATGTTATAGAATCAAAAAGTCCTTGCCGGACATCTCTGCCTGACAAGGATTTTTTTGATACTTTTTATTACTTCTTCTTTAAGAGGACATTTATTTGATTTATTCTTGAGAAACTTCCTACGCTTC
>CAKSKO010000313.1 GCA_934465125.1 uncultured Eubacteriales bacterium | reverse complement strand
TTCCTGCATTTGAGCTTATTTCTGAAGATGTAACTTTTTTAGATCCATTTCCAAGCGAAATGGATATTAATCGATGGAAAGAAGCTGTACCAGAGTCTTTTGACGAAATTCCTGCAAGATTGAAAATTCAGGACACATCTGGGAGTGATTGGATTGCATTAATAATTTATGAATGTGCTAAGAAAAATCCAGAAAAGGCTGATGATTGTTTTGGAATACCTAGTGGGACACAAGAGATTTGGTACAAAGCTCAGGCTTACTTTATGAGGCCAGTCCATTTTCAGTTTATGAAGGAGCACATTGAATCGCCAGATTTTTCGTCACAAGATTTCCCGGAAGGGAGCGATGTGTATCAACTGTTCAACCGGGAATATGCTTGGTCGCCCGGGGTTAAAAGCGTGTTTAGGGAGTTGTGGCTTAAGCATGAGATTGAGGTGGGAGAATATCAAACGGTAACAGAAATCTATGAGGTGCCAGACTTCGAAAATATTGAATATGATGAAGGCAATGTGCAGCTTAAGTTTGTTGAAAAATCATATGAGCGGCAAGTCCCGGGGGATGTTATTTCTATTCCGATTATGCCATCATATTCCCGTGTGCTCTGGGAATCGGAGTATGATGCCTCACAGAGAGAGACCACAGCGTTCTATATTCCTTGCAGAAAACTAATCGAAGATCTTCATTTACATCAAAAAGAGCACGATGGTTATTACTACACGGAAGACGGAATGCTGGCTTGCTTTGATGGTAGCATAGAAGGAATTTTTGACGGGCTTTTGATTCGGGGTGAATTGATTAAGCATTTTCTACTATCAAACAACCTTATGATGTTCTGGGCGTGTGTTGGAGAGAAGCAGTATTTCCCGGCCGATTACGGGCAACAGTGGAGTCGTTGGAGTGGATGTTATCATTTGAAGGATGACCAAATCCTAGGGAATATGATACAGCATGGTAGCATATAGTGACTGCTTTCCTAGCAAAGGGTAACGGCTATGTTACAGATATGACCCGCCTTGGGTGGTAGCATTTATTAATGAACGGAATTTGCAATAAGCAAAGGAAAGCACAGTTCAAAAATTGCTAATTCCAAGAAGCATGAAACGACCATAGTACGCTGAACACTTGTGGTTCTAGGTGCTATGGTTGTTTTAACATTTATTTTGTTCGGAACGGGTTTGGCAATTATTGAGAGCGCATGTTGGATAGTATGTGGCACGTCAACAGCAAAGTCACTAATAAATGCGGTCAGGATAAGGAGAAGCTATGCAATTGATTAGCGGATTATTCCACTATCGAGGGCAGATTGCCGTGGGGCTAAATGACAGTGCCCAGAAGACTTGGTACATACCATATCAAAAAGGGGGCGCTTTTTATGTGGAGACAGGTTGTTACTAGCGTGTTAGGGAAAACTTCGCAAAATAGCGAACTAAAATTGCGGCAGTGAATAATGAGACGTGAAGCCCATTTGTAAGATTGGACAATAGCGGTTAATATGGAAAGAAGGCAGACGACGATAGTGCACT
>CAKSKO010000312.1 GCA_934465125.1 uncultured Eubacteriales bacterium | reverse complement strand
ATAATCACTTGTTAATTATTAACAAAGATTTCATTACCACGAACAAAATGCAGACAAAATTTTTAGAATTATAGCTAAAATTTGTTTGCTAGACGAAATTTCAAAGTACCATAAAATCAAATTACTGCATAAGCAAGGTGTTTAGACCATTGAACCCCAAAACAGATCGGTATTCAGCAAGCAGTGTTCAAAAGGTTACAGAATGTGGTCAGCGCCGTTACAAAAAAAGTGACGGAGATATTTCTTTTTTCCAGAGAGATACGCTGTGAAAAAAGATTTGATATAATTGTCTGACTTTCCACTCTGGGCAAAACATAAGCACCTGTGACTCCTATTTTTGAACTTAACAAGTCAAGTGTTATCGACAGTGATGAAGTGAAGAACTTCTTCTGGAATACTAATGACAGTTGGGTTCTGTAATATACAGTGAAAGTCAGCTTATCTCCGAACAGCAATTAGAAACTGCAATAGAAAAGGGCTGAGATATTACATATTCACACGGAGGTGATTATACAGAACTTATCAATGTTGTGGCTGTCACTACAAAGTGGTTGTTCGTTATATGTTTATTATATGAAATCGGCCATAATAAAGCTCTCGGACGGCTGCTACATCGACTTTTCCAAACTCAAAATTAACGAAAATAAGGAGTTGAAACATTGAAAAAGAAGACCCCTTATATGCTGACAATTTTTCTGTATATAATTATTGTATTTGCAATTCTGTATGTTGGGGCAGGTCTTGGCGTAGCTATGGATTTTTCGTGGTCGATAAAGGCGTACTGAATTTCAATGTGATTGTGAAGCAGTTTGAAATCGTGAATCTTCTACCAATACGGTCGGAAGTCATTTCACGGACTTTTCATTGTATAGTTTCGAAATAACGCTGCTATTTTATTATTGTTTCTTTTATGTGTTTTTCTTTCATAACTTAATAATAGATGGTATAATGACTAAACCAATCGGTAGCAAGATCAATCCTGATCGAACCAATATCACTGTTTGAGTAAGCCATTGATATGAAATAAAACAGTTGACAACACTTTTTTTGTGATATAATAAATATGAATTGTGCTCAAAATTACATCTGGCGTTAAACACTTGAGCTAGATAGCATATTATGGATATAGATAATAAATGGATTTATTGGGATGTTATAGCATGTGCGTATACATCGGAATTGAGGATTTAGTAGCAAATGCTTTTATTGAATTAGTCGACAATTCTAAGAAAAAAGAAATTATGTTGAGCCAAATAAATGATTATGGCGCCAAAGTGGTGAAGCTTTTATTGGCGGAGGGAAAGAAAGCTGTTCTTATTTTATCAGAAGAAAAAACTCATGTTTTTTTGCATGATTATTCTGACTATTTTGAGCTATTTAGTACCGATGAAGGTGAAGGGTTACGACTGAAACAAGGAATCACTGTAGATCAATTGTGGGAAAAGTTTCGTGGGTATTTATCTTTTGACGTAATGATGGCATTCATGAATGAGCAATCTGTAAAAGCGTTAGGCATATAAATTGGAGCATGGATTGGGTGTATAAG
>CAKSKO010000311.1 GCA_934465125.1 uncultured Eubacteriales bacterium | reverse complement strand
AACTGCCATTCATATTGCTGTCGCAGATATGAATTTCGTTCCTCGCTCCCCGAGTTAGCCACTCGTCCGCAATTTCGCAATGCCGACCTACTACGCTTAGCAGCACCGCTTCCTAGCTGCTTAGCTGCTAAGAAAGTCGCATTTACCTTGGCGGAAGGTGCTACGCACGTAGCCCACTGCGACAAATCTCGTCGCGTTGCCTTTACTCTCGCGGAGGTTCTCATCACCCTCGGCATAATCGGAGTTGTTGCTGCTCTTACTATCCCTAATCTGGTTGCAAAATATCAAAAATTTGTTCTCAAAAATCAATTTTTGAAAGCTTATTCAAATTTGCAAAATGCAATAAATATGACAATTAGTGCTAATGGTACTGGATATGATTGTTTTAATTTAGGGGCGTATAATTACAATATAAGCGAATGTCCTGCATTTTGGAATGATTTTCAAAAAAATGTAAAAACGCTACGTACTTGCGAATACCAAAATGGGGGCTGTGGCGTAAAATATAAAACTTCTCAGGAAGTTGTAGCATCTGGTGGTACCACCAAAAACACATCTTGTTCTTTTTTTGATATTCCACTTCCAATTACGGTGAATGTGCTTGCAGATGGATCTTTTGTTATTTATCCACCAGGGCGTGGTACGCATAATACACTTTACATGGGTATAGATGTAAATGGTAAAAAGGGCCCGAATAAATGGGGATACGACGTTTTTTATTTGATGATGCAACGTGAAAACATGTCATCAACTGTAAAATTATCTGATCCTATTTGTGCTCTGAAAGAAAAAGGTGGATATTATGCAACTGAAATGGTGTCTATAAATAAATTGTAGTGTTGAGAAATCAAAAAAATCGTGCTATCTTTATTGTATGCACGATTTTATTTTTAGAGAAATTAAAGAAACTGATATTAAACAAGAGATTGAAAAAATTGGATTTGACTCATGTTATTCTCATAAGGCACGAGAAAAATTTGAGTACAAGAATATAAAAATATATTCTTTGAAGCCTGCTATGGCGAATATTATCAAGCAAACGGCTCTTTCAGTCGGGTGCGACTGTGCGACACATCGAGAGGTTATTACCGGAAAAATAGAAAAGTCAGACTGTATCTTAGGCGGAAGTGTTTCGCAGATTAAAAAAATAGCAGAAAAGTTGAAGTTTCAGCCGTTTGGGTTGAAAAAGCTAGGTGAAGAACTTGAAAAATTCTGTCTTCCCCTTGCGGAAGGACCGAAATCTGTGATTTCGAGGAGGGGCATTCAACTCGTCGGAATTCTCAACCTTACTCCAAACTCCTTTTCTGATGGTGGAATGTACAACGACTTTGACAGTGCAAAAGAGCATTTGCTTGAATTAATCAATGATGGTGCCAATATTATTGATATTGGGGCTGAGTCGACAAAACCGTATTCAAAATCTGTTCCTGCAAAAGAGCAATTAGAAAAACTTCTTCCGATAATTGACTTTGCAAAAGGCAAAATTCCTTTGAGTATTGATACGAGAAGTTCTGAGGTTGCGGAAGAGTGTTTGAATGCCGGTGCAAACATTAT
>CAKSKO010000310.1 GCA_934465125.1 uncultured Eubacteriales bacterium | reverse complement strand
TTGCACTTATTTTAGATTGTCTTTTTGTACTTTTAAGATACAGACGGCCCGGTTTGATCGCTTGTATTGCAGTAATCGGACAGGTTGGAATCTCGTTAGCCGCTGTATCAGGATTTTTCCCCTTTGTTCAGAGCTTTACGATGACACTTCCCGGTGTTGCCGGTATCATTCTTTCGATTGGTATGGGAGTCGACGCAAATATTCTAACTGCGGAACGAATCAAAGAAGAAATCAATCTGGGCAAAACACTCGATACCTCTATTACACTTGGATGCAAAGCGAGTTTCTCTGCAATCTTTGATGGAAATATCACCGTTATTATTGTTGCGGTAATATTAATGGCAGTATTTGGCCCATCTAATATTCTGTCGCTGTTGTTTGGTCCGTCTACAACCGGTGTCATCTATTCGTTTGGATACACCTTATTAGTCGGCGTAATTTCGAACTTTATTATGGGGGTGGCTGCCTCCCGTTTAATGCTTAAATCGATTTCAAGATTTAAGTTTGCCCGTAGCAAGAGGTTATACGGAGGTAAAGCAAAATGAAAAAATGCAATTTTGATTTTATAGGAAATAAAAAGATATTTTTCGGGATTTCTCTTGGAATTATGCTGATCGGTTTGATTTGTAATTTTATTTTTGGTACGCAGCTTGATATTCAATTCTCTGGAGGAGCAATTGTAAAATATTCGTATACTGGTGATGTCGATGAAAATCGGCTTGAAGATGTGATTCAGAAGGCAACAGAAAAAACAGTAACGATTCAAATTAATAAAAATGTTGTTTCTGCCTCTGGAGCTGAAACGAAAAACAATGTTTCCGTTGAATTCTCCGGAAATGAAGCGCTGTCTCTCGATCAACAGAAAACAATGACAACAGCGCTCTTAGAAGCTTTTCCAGACCATCAATTTGAACAAATTGAATCGAGTTCTGTAAACCCAAGTATGGGACACACATTTTTCTTAAAGTGCATGGTAGCGATTGGTCTTGCTTCGCTTCTGATGGTCGTATATGTTGCATTCCGGTTTAAAAAAATTGGAGGTTGGTCAGCAGGCGTGATGGCACTTGTAGCTTTGGTGCATGACGTTATCATGATTTATTTTACTTTTGTTATTTTCCGACTCCCAATCGATGATAATTTTATCGCTGTCGTTTTAATGATTTTAGGATATTCTTTAAATGACACAATTGTTATTTATGACCGTGTGCGGGAAAATCGACGCTTGCGCGGTCCAAAAGCAGATGTTGCTGAACTTGTCAACAATAGTATCAACCAAACACTTGGGCGGACAATTAATACAACACTTAGTACTGCCATTGCAATCGGAACTGTATTAGTAGTAGCACTTATTTTCCATTTACCTTCTGTTGTTACCTTTGCATTACCCATGTTGATTGGTATCATTTCAGGATGTTATTCCACCATTAGCATTGCAGGTCCATTATGGGTCATGTGGCAAAAACATAAGCAAAAGAAACAAACATTGACCGAAAAAAAGTGAGGATAAAATAAAAACCAACTCATAAAAATGAGTTGGTTTTTATTAATATCGGCTAATAAAACAC
>CAKSKO010000309.1 GCA_934465125.1 uncultured Eubacteriales bacterium | reverse complement strand
CGGAAGTTATTATTTCATTTTCTCTACCAGTTCTTTTGTATCTCTTGCAATTACTAGTTCTTCGTTGGTCGGGATAACGTAAACTGCAACCTTAGATTGATCCGTAGAAATCTTTCCTTCTTTTCCTCTTACCATCATTTCGTTGCGTTGTTTATCAAGTTCAACTCCTAGATATGTCAGCCCCTTACAAATTGCTTCCCGATGACTTGCCTGATTTTCACCAAGCCCTGCTGTAAAAACAATCGCGTCGCATCCGTTGAGTGCCGCTGCATAGCTTCCAATAAACTTAATAATTTCGTATTCGAGCATATCATGAGCAAGTATCGCGCGCTCATTCCCCTCTTCAACAGCCTTACAGATGTCTCTATCATCGCTTGAAACACCAGAAATTCCTAATAGACCAGATTTTCTGTTGAGCATATCACTCATTTCTTTCGGTGTCATATTTTCTTTTTCTGCAATGAAGGTTACTACAGAAGGATCCAATGTCCCTGTACGGGTTCCCATCATAAATCCATCCAGCGGGGTTAGTCCCATGCTTGTATCAATAACCTTACCGTCTTGAATTGCAGCAATAGAGGATCCATTTCCAAGATGACAAGTTATCATTTTAATATTTTTTAAATCTTTTCCCATCAGCTGCGCACATCTCGCACTAACATAACGGTGTGATGTACCATGGAATCCGTATCTACGAATCTGATACTTTTCATAATATTCATACGGGACAGGAAACATGTATGCTTTTTGGGGCATAGTAGAATGAAATGCTGTATCAAACACAACAACTTCCGGTACTTCTTTTCCAAAAACTTCAATGCACGCACGGATTCCCTGCACGTGAGCACGGTTATGGAGCGGTGCCAACGGGGTTAAGCTTTCAATCCCTTTAATCACATCTTCGTCTACAAGAACAGACTGGCTAAACAGTGCTCCTCCTTGCACAACCCGGTGTCCGATTGCAGAAACTTCACTGAGATCATGAATGACACCGACCTCATGATCAAGGAGCATATTCTTTACGTTCATAAATGCCTGTGTATGGTTTGGCATATCGCAGGAAATCTCGCTGCTTCGACCATCAAATGTCTTATGAGTAACAATCCCTCCAGTAATTCCTATTCTTTCACAGTTTCCTTTTGCCAGTACCGATTCATCCTTCATATCAATCAGCTGGTATTTTAGTGACGAACTCCCCGCATTAATAACAAGAATTTTCATTTTGTCCTCCTAAAAAATTAATTTTAGCATCCTTTGCTTGAATCACACAATAAAATACTATATTATATAATAGTATAGTTACGAATTATTTTCAAGGATTTATCGATATTTCACGATCAAAGGAGACCGCAGATGCATATTTCTGCCATAATTAGCGAATACAATCCTTTTCATAATGGGCATACTTACCATATCAAACAAACAAGAGTACGAGGTGCCACCCATATCATCGCGATTATGAGTGGAAATTTTGTACAGCGCGGCGACTTTGCTATGTTTTCAAAGTGGTCACGAGCGAAAATGGCGCTAGCAAGCGGTGTTGATCTTGTAATAGAGCTTCCTATCC
>CAKSKO010000308.1 GCA_934465125.1 uncultured Eubacteriales bacterium | reverse complement strand
ACATCCGGCTGTAGCTGAGAAATTAACTCCGCTGCTTCTCCATCTTTTAATGTTTTTGGCTGAAAAACCGGAATATCATAAGAAATCGCACATTCTTTAACGGGCGGAGGCGTTAAAACGTATCCTCTTCCCTTTGGTTTATCTGGCTGGGTGAAAACGCCAACAATCTCATGCCTTGCATTTTTAAGTGCTATTAAACTCGGAACCGCAAATTCTGGCGTTCCCATAAACAATACTTTCAAAGTATCACTTCCTACTTTTAAAATTTTATCTTCTTTCTAGCTCAGACTCATCAAGCATACGAATCACTCTTTTTTTAAATAAGATCCCATCCAGATGATCGAGTTCATGACAAAATGCTTTCGCCTTTAAACCCTCACCCTCAATTATGAACTCTTCCCCATTACGATCTTGTGCTTTTACTTTTACCCTCATCGGCCTTCTCGTAATTCCATATTGACCGGGGATAGAAAGACATCCCTCTATTTCCATCTGTTCTCCGCTTTCTTCTATCATGACGGGATTAATCAATTCAATTACTCCATCGCCGACATCAACTACAACAATTCTTCGTAAAATTCCAATCTGCGGCGCCGCCAATCCAACTCCCTCTGCTTTGTGCATCGTTTGCGCCATATCATCGAGCATTTGCCATAACTTTTCATCGAACCGGTCCACTTTTCTACATATTTTCGTTAAAATAGGATCTCCCTCTTTTACAATATTTCGAATTGCCATATTACTTCCTCCAAATTCATAAAATCACATCGGGATTGACATCTACAAATACTGTTGTCTTCGCATAGTTGCGGTCTTTCCCAAAATCAATAAGCAGCTTAGACATCATCTGCCGAAACTTTCCGCTATTTCTAAATTTAATAATCAACTTATACCTATACTTATTACTTACTTTTACAATTGATGCAGGAGATGGTCCTAGTACTCGCAGCGGTAGGTCTTTAAATGCCTCCGATACCAGTTCTTTAAAAAGAAATAAAAACGCTTTCGCCGCCTGTTGTGTTTTTTTCTCATTTGATCCAACAAACCCTATCACACAGATGTCCGCAAAGGGCGGATACAAAAGCGCCTTTCTCATTGCGATTTCTGAAACATAAAACCCATCATAGTCTTGTTTTGCAGCGAGCCGGATAATCGGATTTTCCGGAGTAAACGTCTGAATCAGCGCAGCACCCTTCTCTTTTCCTCGTCCGCTGCGCCCAACGACCTGCGTGAGCAGTGCGAATGTCCTCTCATAGCTCCTAAAATCATCGCTGTAAAGTGACTGATCGGCAGACAACACTCCAACGAGCGTTACATTCGCAAAATCAAGCCCTTTCGCAACCATTTGTGTTCCAATCATGATATCGTATTTTCCATCAGAAAATTCCTTTAGTTTTTTTTCATGAGAAAATTTCGACATTGTCGTATCTGCATCCATTCTAAGAACCCGCGCATTAGGAAATAATTCTCTTAATTCCTGCTCTGCACGTTGGGTTCCCAGTCCTGAATAGCGCACCTGTTTTTCATGGCAATTCGGACATTCTTCTGTAAACGGAACAGAATATCCGCAATAATGACA
>CAKSKO010000307.1 GCA_934465125.1 uncultured Eubacteriales bacterium | reverse complement strand
GGGTATCGTATCTCGATTGATAGGTAATATGATAGATTTTGTGAAAGGAAGTGTTTTGTATGAAACATGTAAAAACATTGAACAAGGCAAATTTAAAAGAAAGTGCTGTCAAGGGTGGCTGCGGAGAATGCCAGGCTTCTTGCCAGTCGGCTTGCAAGACTTCTTGTACGGTAGCAAATCAAAAGTGTGAAAAGTAAGAACAAGAAGACAAATTTTAAGGGACAGTTCGCTGTCCCTTAAAATTTTGTCATAAGATAAAAAGTGTAATTTAGCAGGAGAGGAAAGACAGGCATGGTACATCAATATAAGTTAAACGGATACTTTATCGCGCTTGACGTCAACAGTGGTGCGGTACATAGTTTAGATGAGCTATCTTATCGGATTCTTGAAAATTTGACAGAGCCTCCGGCTCAAACAATCCCGCAGGAATTGTTGCAGGAGCTAAAAAAAGAATTTAGAGAAGAAGAAATCAAGGAAGCATACAATGAGCTTTTCGAGCTTTATCAAAATAAACAGCTGTTTTCGAAGGATGAATACGAACCCTTTGCGGCAATGATGACAGAAGCTCCGGTGAAAGCGATGTGTTTGAATGTAGCACACGACTGCAATCTTCGATGTGAATATTGTTTTGCGGCAAAAGGAGACTTTGGGCGAGGCAGGATGCTGATGCCGCTTGAAATCGGAAAAAAAGCGATTGACTTTTTGGTTGAGCAGTCAGGGACGCGCCACCATTTAGAAGTGGATTTTTTTGGCGGGGAACCGCTCATGAATTTCGATGTTGTGAAAGAGATTGTACTCTATGCAAGAAGTCTTGAGAAGGAACACAACAAAAAATTTCGGTTTACGATTACAACAAACGGGTTGCTATTGACTGACGATAAAATTGATTTTATCAATCAAGAGATGTCGAATGTAGTATTATCGCTCGATGGAAGAAAAGAAGTCAACGATCGTCTGAGGGTAACGCCAAACGCCAAGGGCTCCTATGACGTCATCGTTCCCAGTTATCAAAAGCTTGTTGCATTAAGAGGAGATAAAGATTATTACGTCAGAGGAACTTTTACAAAACATAACCTAGATTTTACGAACGACGTGATGCATATGGCAGAGTTGGGATTTGACCAGGTTTCGATTGAACCTGTTGTGTCTGATACAAAGCTTGATTATTCGATCAAGGAGGAAGATCTAACTAGGGTTTTTGAAGAATATGATATCCTGTCAAAGGAACTAATTCGCTTAAAAAAAGAAGGATCGAAATTGAACTTTTTCCATTTCATGCTTGATCTTGATCAGGGACCTTGCGCGATCAAACGTTTGAGAGGATGTGGATGCGGAAATGAGTATGTGGCGGTTACACCGGAGGGCGATATTTTTCCGTGCCATCAATTTGTGGGCAATGACGATTGGAAAATGGGAAATCTGACTAAGAAAACGTTTTCTCTTTCGTCAAAAAAGAAATTTGCTCAAGCAAACGTATATACCAAAACAGAATGCAAAAATTGTTGGGCGAAATTTTATTGCAGCGGTGGATGTAATGCGAACAATTGGCAATATGAAGGGGATATTTTAAAACCACATAAGATAT
>CAKSKO010000306.1 GCA_934465125.1 uncultured Eubacteriales bacterium | reverse complement strand
GGCGATACATATGCTTACATGGTTTGCCTCTCATTCGGAAGTCCACACATTCGCATTGTGTAAGGGTTGTATGATAGGTATGATCGGTTTCGGTTGTAATGAGAGCACTTGCCTTAAAATCTCTGATACGCATATTTTCCTTCACGGATCGCATAAAGCGTCCATCATGCAGAGGAATTTCAGAAAAATTCCGAAAAATAGGAATGGCTTCATACTGTGGCTTGTAGCGAGTAGTAGAAACCTTTTCAACGATTTTTTGGTCTAGTTCATTATCAAAATTTTGATAAAATGTAACTAATTTTTTTTGAAGTTGCTTATTGTTGTTTTGGAGAGAATCTACCTGCTCCTGTAAGGAAAGGGATCTTTCCTTTTCCTTTTTTAAATCTGTTTCAAAAGAATTTTTTTGCGTTCGATACCAAAGAATGAGTAAAAACATAAATATAATAACATATATTGATAAATCCATAGTTATCCCCCTTTTCACGAATCATAACCCAGGGGGGCGTAACGATAATGAGGGTTATGGCAATAAATGGCAAAATTTTTTTTGCGTGTTCCCCTTTACAAATGTTTCGGAAAGGTATAACATATCTTTACCGAACGGATGTTCCTATTTTGTACGGGAAAGAGAACAGAGGGGATGGGATAGGATGAAAGAGGAATACAGGCAGGCGATACATAAGCTCATTGACGCTATTCACGATGAAACCATGTTGAAAAAAATATACAGCTTTATTATTTCTAAGATAAAAAAATAAGCAGCGGTTCGCTGCTTATTTTTTTTGCCCTTCAACTAATGCTTTTAGGAAGTCTTTGATGACCTGTTTTCCTTTTTCATCCAGCTGCCAGTAAGTCCAGAGAAAATTTTTAATAAATTCATCATCGCTTTCTTCGATTTCGGAAAGTAAACAGGAAAACTCATCAACTGGAAGGTCGGGCAGGAACATTCCACCAGTTCCATTTTTGAGCCATTCCTTATTGACATTAAATCTTTCACAAATTAGATTTAGATTTCTCTCTGTCAGCGAAAGCTTTCCTTTTTCAATGTCGCTAATAGTAAAATTTGTTACACCGATTTTTACTCCAAATTCTTTTTGTGTAAGTTTAAGGGTTTTTCTTAATTCTTTAAGCCTTTCATTCATGCGGTAACCTCCTTTCGATTTCTCTTTTCTTTATAGTATAGGTATAACCTATTTTTTGTCAATAATAATTTAAAAAAGACTTGACAAAATAGGTATAATCAATTATATTTTAATCAAGCAATCGGTAAAACCTAATAAATGGAGGTGGAAAATATGTTTACAAAAGAAGATGTACAGGACATGAATCAAGTGAGCAAGGATTTAAAAAATCTGGACAAAAACAGTCAGATTATTGCTTCATCTGTTGTTGCGTGCCTACTGGCAAGACAGAAGATGGACGAGGAAGGCAAGGCAGTGGTTTAAAAAGGCAAAGCCGCCAAGCGGCGGCTTTACAGGGGGAAGGGAGGTGGTGCGGATGGAGAAAAAGCAGACCACCATTCGCCTGACGATACGCGCGCCGGGCGAGATGGCGGACTGGGTGAAAGAGGAAGCACGCCGAGAAGGGAAGAGCATGAACCACTAC
>CAKSKO010000305.1 GCA_934465125.1 uncultured Eubacteriales bacterium | reverse complement strand
ATTTATGTTCAGATACATCATATGCTCCTTTCTTTTTAACAACTTTTTTTAATTCCTATTCCCAGCATATTTTATTAAATTTTTAAATATGTTATTACCTATATTCCTATTCCGTTTATTTTCAAGAAAATCTTCTCTAACGGCTCCCAATTCCTATTCCATTTATTTTTAGAAAAATCTTCTCTAACGGCTCCCAATCCGGGTTTCTGTCATCGCTCATGCTGCTTATAAGTTGCTTATAATAAGTAAGTTTCTTCACGATATACTGATTAATAAAGTCCACCTTCGGTGCTTTATCAGCTTCCGACATCTGAATTTTTCTTGCCAATAATTCATTTACGGCAGGCTTCATATCTTCTTCCAGAACCGAATTAAATAACTCATCAAATAAGACAGGTGGCGGACATTTCTTCTCTTCAATCCATTTGCAAGCAAGGATAGGACGAAGAACATAAAAATACTTTTTATATTTTACCATATTATCTGTCAAATACTCATGATAATTTTTATTAGCAGTACCATAATAATGATACATAGCCGATTTGCAGGAAAAATATTGTCTTTCAACATCTTCATATATTCTCTTCCATTCATCCGTTGTGTAATATACAACCGGAGAATTACTCCACTCAAATAATGTCGCATTGGATTTATGAAAAAGCTGCAATGCCTTTCTGATATCCCAGCCATTTATGTCTAATATCTCATTTAGTTCCCAGTCAATAAAGTCTTTATTATCCCGAAGTGAAAGATAATATTCCTTATTTCTCACGTAAATGAATCTGACATCATAATCACTGTCAGGCGATGCAAAGCCCCACGCCCTGCTTCCCGATTCAATCACATGCAGCACACGTATATTTTCTTTTTCTTCTATCTCTTTAATTTTTATACGGACCAGTTCTTCAATCGTTCCATCAAAATTCTCATATCTCATCTCGCACCACTTTCTCATTTATTGCCATTACAAACTCCTGAACTTTCTTAATATCAGGTTCTTCCGGTAAATCAGTATTTTCAGCCGCATAATGCAAACGCTTTTCAAAATCTGACAACATTTCATAAAAACTATCACTAAATGTTCCGTCAGTTTTCTGATATTTACCAGAACGAATATCCATCAATAGTTCATGTTCTTTTACTCTATATGTATTTATCTCACCTTTTTCTAAAATATCCAATGCCATCGTAAATAGTCTTATTAAATGCATGGCATGTTTATTAAGGTGAAAATCGTCCTTTTTCTTATTACGTTTACCAATCTTCTCATAATCCTTAACTACATTTGACATAGTATTCCACATACTTACATAATCTCTGAGAGGATAATGTGTCATATTGGCATTTACAAATATCTCTGTTTCTAAATCTGGATTAACTGCTTTATCAATAAAAATCTCCATACTTCCATTCTCGAAATTCTTATAGCTTGCATTAAAATTATGCATAGCATTTTTAACTGAGTTGAAAATATGCTGTTCTTTCTCACTCTGTGGAAATGTATCCCTTGCCAGTGCATTCTGAAGTCTGCGAAGCTGCGCATCTGCATAGCCACCAAAAGACTGAATAGCTCTTCTTGATAAACATAATTTCTTATTATCAAGTAAC
>CAKSKO010000304.1 GCA_934465125.1 uncultured Eubacteriales bacterium | reverse complement strand
AATCGAATATTTACAGACGCAGGAAAAGAAATTTATGATGAATATATTTTTGCTGATATAGATGTAGAACGTTGGGCATTTATACAGGCAGATTTAAAAGCGGAGAAAGAAGAACTGGAAAAAAGCAGGTATTCGGTATTTTGCTGGGAAAAAGGTAAACTGTATAGATATTATCTTAAAGAGGAACAAATTCTGAAAGAAGAATTTATGTACATTCATTTGCAGAAGAGACAGATGAAAAAGCAGATTGACAATAGCAGAAAAATAGAGCAATTTGTAATAAAACCTAATTTATTTACAGAAGAGTTTGTGACAGTGCAGAAATTTAAAGCTTATAATGTGCAACGTATATATTGGAGCAGATTAGTACTTAGAATAAAGGAAGCTTTTACTAGACGCTTAGTAGGAAAGGGTAATCAAGGTGAATCTATATAATGCAGAGTGCAAAGTATAATGTTGCTGTCTTGTTGATTTTTTTTAACAGACCAGAAACATTTCGACAAGTTTTTGAAGCAGTGAAAAAGGCACGACCATCTAAATTATATTTATATCAGGATGGGGCACGAAATGACGCAGACAGGGAAAAAATAATGGCTTGCAGAAGTATTGCAGAAGAAATTGATTGGGAATGTGCTGTTTATAAATGGTATCAGGAAAAAAACGTGGGATGTGATCCATCAGGTTATAAAGCACAGAACTGGTTCTTTCAAAATGAGGAACAGGGAATCGTGTTGGAGGATGATGTTGTTCCAAATGAGAGTTTTTTTCCTTTTTGTTTGGAATTACTGAACAGATACAAATGTGATGAACGTATAAATATGATATGTGGAATGAATAATTTAGATATTTTGGATGACGTGCAGGAAAGTTATTTTTTTTCTGAATACGGTTCTATTTGGGGATGGGCAAGTTGGCGCAGAGTAGTACAAACCTGGGATGAGAATTATACATGGATGGAGAATAAGAATACGATTGCTGATTTGAAGAGAACATTCGCAAGTGATAATACATGGAAAATGTTTTATGAAACAGCACTTAGACATGCAAAAGAGGGAAAGGCTTATCATGAAACAATTAATGGTGTGTCACAGAAATTATATCACCGGTTAAATATTATTCCTAAATATAATATGATTACTAATGTAGGTGCTACAGCTGATTCAACACACTCTAACGAAAATGTACAATTGATTCCAAAATTTCAACGCAGCCTTATGTACAAAAAGACATATGAAATCGATTTTCCGTTAATTCATCCTAAATATGTCATACAGAATCATGTGTTCGATGATGATGTGGAAAAAAGAGCAACACCTTGGAAACGTTTTTTAGTGTTGATCGAGCGGGTTTGCCTAATCCTACGATATGAGGGTGTCGGCGAATTAATAAAAAAAATAAGGAAAAGATTAAAGGGATGAAAGGCTTTCGCTTCTTAAATATGTCGGTCACAATTTTGTACAATGGTGTTACATTGTTTCGCTTATAGACATGTGGTAAAATAAAAGAACAGAAGAAAGTGTGGTCAGAAGTTTTGCAGTATAGCTTCTTCTGGCAGGCATAAAGAAAAGAGAATGGCAGGTAGGAAAATGAAAGTTCTTGTTACCGGGG
>CAKSKO010000303.1 GCA_934465125.1 uncultured Eubacteriales bacterium | reverse complement strand
TTGCTGAACTTCGCGGTATTTCAGAGAGAGAAGTGCTGCTGCATACAAGAAAAAATGCTGAATTCCTTTTTAATATTAATAATAGGAGTAAAAAATAATGACGATTACCTATATCCTTGATGGAAAACTCTATGTAAACTTAACAAATCGTTGTCCGAACAACTGCGACTTTTGTATCAGGAACAATCATAAAGGGATCGGAGACGCTAAAAATCTATGGCTGGAACGCGAACCAAGCAAAGAAGAAGTCCTTAATGATATCAAGCGTCGCGATTTATCGGAATTCTCCGAACTTGTGTTTTGCGGATATGGGGAACCTACCTGCCGGCTTGATGATCTGTTGTGGATTTGTAAAGAGATTCGAAAAAGTTCAGATATCACAATTCGTGTCGATACGAATGGGTTATCGGACCTGATTAATAATAGGGAAACAGCCCCGGAATTTGAAAATCTTGTTGATATTCTTTCGATCAGTTTAAATGCTTCTTCTGCACAAAAATATGATGCAATCTGTCATTCCCAGTTTGGTCTAGATGCTTTTGACGCTATTTTAACCTTTGCAAAAAAAGCAAATAAGTTTGTTGCAAATGTATTTCTCTCTGTCGTAGACCATGATATGGATAAATTGGAGTTAAAGAAGTGCAAGGAAATCTCCCAAAATATTGGTGTAACGCTGCGTGTTCGAAGCTACATAAGCTAGTTTATTCTACAAAATTTTTTTGCATATAAGCATAAAGTTACAGTCTATCATAAATATTTTGAATAAGGATACTCACAAAAAACCAGACGTTTTGCTAAGAACAAGACGCCTGGTTTTAATATGATCTTTTTGCTTTCACTCTTTATAATTACACAACAATTATTTGATTATAGAAAAAGCCAAAACAACAGCAAGTTTAACTTAACTGGTCTTTTTGATAATAGCAACTCTTCTCAATTAAGACGATTGATGTCGGCAACCCACAACTCAGTATATCAATATTCTAATATACTAGCATCGAATTCTAAGATCGTTATATTTCCCGAAACACGTTCTACAAATCACGACGGTTGTAGGCACTTACAGAAACCAAATCGACTACAGTCATTAACAAAATTACATATTTAATGTTCTTTTAAACGAATCGCTAAAGCAGTTACATCATCATCATGTCCATCTTTTCGTCTTTTTGATGACTGATCAACAATATCGTTTACAAATTCCTGAGGCGATCCATCCTTCCAGTCTTTTAGTTCTTCCTCAATCCATTGGTCACCTGTTGCAATGGCGCCATCTGATATCATTAAAATCCAGTCGTCTTCTTGCAATGTAATTTTCGCTTCCGAAAAATGGATATTTGTTAAAATTCCTGCTGGAAGCGATGGTGCTTCAATGCAAGTAACTTTTCCATTTTTCTTTGCAAAGGTTACCGGGGCGCCGGCTTTTAAGAAATCAATCTTTCCTGTAAAAAGATCAATACATACAATATCGAGCGTTGCCAATGATTCTTCACCTGATTTGACAAGCAGCGCGGAATTCACGATACGCAACGCGCAATCAAATCCTAAACCCGCCTTGGCAAGCTGCGCCATGATTCCTGTTGCCATTGCTCCATCAACTGCCGCACGGC
>CAKSKO010000302.1 GCA_934465125.1 uncultured Eubacteriales bacterium | reverse complement strand
CTGCAATAGAAGAGACACTGAGAATCGGCGGTGTGTTAGTGATTGACGAGATAGAAAACAGGCTACATCCGCTTTTGGTAGAGTATATTATCAATAGATTCCAAAAACAGCAAAACCATAATGCACAATTGATATTTACAACACACAGTACGGATATTATGCGCAGGAACCTATTGCGAAGAGACCAATTCTATTTTGTTGATAAAGGCAGTGAGACAGGTATTACAGAGTTGTATTCTCTCGCGGATTTTTCTATACGCAAAGAGGAAAGCATAGATAAGTCATACATATTGGGAAAATTCGGTGCAATTCCTTATATTGAGGAGGTATAAGGATGGCGAGACAAGTAAAACGCAGAGAAAAAAATCCATATATAATTGTCTTTTGGGAGGGCGAAAGTGAAGAAGCATATATGAAATTTTTGAGAAAAAAGTTTCATGCATATGCCAACCTGACAGTACATAATCAAAAAGGAGTTTTTTCTGCTGCAAAAAAGTCAATTTTATCTTCAAAGGGGCGGTACTATGCGGATCGCAAGGAAATTGACCAGGTCTGGTTTATATTTGACACGGAGCAGGATTTAAAAGGAAAATGGGGCGAATTTAAAGAAATCATCAATCGATTAAAGAAACTCCATAAAGAAATGCTTGTGCGTCTGCTGATGACGAAAGGGTGTATCGAATACTACTTCTTGTTGCACTATGAGCAGTGTGCTCCGTTGATAGAATCCAAGTCCGACAAAGAGCATGTACAAAACAGGCTGGAGAGATCATATATTCCTGGATATAAAAAAGGTGATCCTGAAAAAATAGAACTGATCGGTCAAAATTATCTGAATGCAATAGAAAACGGCAGATGGTCTTTGAAACGGATTGAGGGAGAGATTGGCTCAATGGAACAGAGCGAAGAACGGGATTTTAGATTATTCATGACTAATTCCACGTTTACTACTGTGCATGAGGGTGTTCAATTTTTAATAAAAAGAAAACTCAGTTGACATGAAAGCAATGAGCTTCAACCACAATTTAGTGATTGAAGCTCGTTGTTTTACATAGCAATCATTCCAATTGCGATCGTTCTAGCCATGATTTACTCCCGAACGGATCAGATCGGTTGATATCTGGCAGTATTTAAAAGAGAACCACAGGATCACTTAGAAAAAAGGGATCGGTGCCTCGAATTTGTAGGTGACTTTAGCTACATAGGAATCCTGCAGTTTGTCTTTGGATGTATAGATATAGTTCAGTTCGGTGTGCTGCTTGCCGGAAACTGAGATAAAATGATATTCGACACTGAGCAGGTGATTATTCTTGTCGTATAAATACAGATGATAAGGTAAAATGACACCATTTTTATTTTTGTTCACGATAGATTCGGTGATGATTTTTGTTTTCTTATCTTTTTTGGAGATTGTTTCCTTGATTGTTACCTTCTTGGCACTGATTGATTTTAGCCCAAACTGTTTGTATGTGAAATCGGCACTGTCAATGCCGATCATAGTGATTCCGTCGGGAACCATCATCTGAAAATTCAGGGCCTTTCCGGCTGACAGGTAGATTTCCGTTGTTTTCAGATCAAATTGAACAGTACTGCCGCTGTCTGCAATCAGATGGT
>CAKSKO010000301.1 GCA_934465125.1 uncultured Eubacteriales bacterium | reverse complement strand
ACATTGCCCTTACCTCAACATAGCAATTATAAATACCAATATATATAATAGTCGACTTATTATTTCAGCAACGCTATCGATTGCTATAAAAAGTTTTAGGAGTTAGATTGAAATACTCCTTTTCAAAAAATGATACTACAAAAAGCAACGCCATGTAAAAAAGGAAGACAATTAAAATGCCTCATGTTACCATTGATAAGCAACAGGACAACGCTAAAAATCCAAAAAAGATCTCTTCTCCAACATCTTTTTCAGTAAATGTTCCAGAATCAGTGAAAGTTGATGTAAATAATCCTCGAAAACTCAGTGCAATTTGCTGGAACTCCCCCACATTCCTGCCTTTGTCTGAACAACCATCTGATCCTCCAGTCTCATCAACTTCCCCTGCTGTCGTTAATACGTCAGAAGAGGACACTCTCTTAACGGGTGTTGATCATTCAGATGAATATATTTCTGCCTTATCTTTAACCGAAATAAATGATTCTTCGGGGTATTCAGCGCCTGAAGATTCCGTGTCGAAAACAGCCGCGGAGCAGGAGAATTCCGATTTGTCTGATCTATCTGACAACAATAGAAATAATCCGGATAACAGTTCTAAACCTCCCGATGGACCTGCAAGTGAGGAAAAGCCCTCTATCAGATATCTTGACGATATTGTGATCGAGAGCGGACTGAAAATCTCTTTAGATGACGATAAGCTTCAAATGCCCGGTTCTTTGACAACACTCCGTGCGATGGAGGAACCTATTTCAGAAAGTATCTACGCGCCGGCAAAATTTGAAACAAATGTGAATACTTCACGTCTTGGGAAACATTTCGCATATCTTTCCAAGCATCATCATTCTTTTATCGGGTTAAGATATACTACATACGATCCTACTTCTAAGCGTTACAGTAGAAAACGGATTTCTCTGGGAGTCTATTGTGAGGCAGAAAGCAAGGAGAAAAAGCTGTTGTGTAACAATGATACCAACGCAAAACAAGTCATCGGAACGCAATCCGATATCAGCTATGATAAATTAGTGGAAGTTATGAAATCGATCCCCCGATATTTTAAAGAAAATGAAGATTTTCATACAGTCGGAAGAACAAAAGAAAAAACAAATAACTGCAATTCTTTGGCCTACAGAATGGCCAAAACCGCAGGATTAAACGATGTATCCAAGCTGCATAACACTTTCAGCCCCGATGATGCAGCTAAAAATATTTTGCATTATATGCAGCAAGACGACAGTGATTTAACCCGCATCAATATCAAATTTGATGGAGTAAAGCATCCGATACTAAAACGTCCTCCTTTCATTCGCAATACCTCCGGTATCCATTTGGGACTTATTTCGAAGTCATTCCGACAAGAACTGCCAAAAAATCTCCAAAAGAAAAATCCGCAAGCTTGGGATTGGTGCCAAACGTTGGGAGCATACATCGACGAGATAAACAAAAATTCTAATCCCACTGATTTTATACATGCATGTAAAGAGTACTATCAACCACTTCAAAAGTTGATAGTAGCGCTAATACGAACATCCGCAAAACAATTCCCGCACTTTGCAGTATATCTAGGCCAACTGATTAATTATTTCCAAACAGTAGAAAATGAATTGGAATTGGCGTCT
>CAKSKO010000300.1 GCA_934465125.1 uncultured Eubacteriales bacterium | reverse complement strand
GATGGATACAATGCTATGTCCCGCTGATTCAGTCATAAATTTTCAGCTGATGAGTCCTAATTAGAAAAGCCATGAGTGCTAGGCGGTTATGCCTTGCTCATGGCTTTTATATTGCAATCATTGTCAGATTATGTATAATAGGATATTGTAACAAGAGAAAGTCCGGGCGAAGGACGGTTAGTCACTCCTTAATGGAAGGAGTGATGCTTATGACTATTGATCTAGTAATTATTTTTTTGATACTTACTGTATTACATTCAATACTAAAAATAGACATAAAAAAATAACCGCCCTCTCCGTTAAAAGCAGGTGGTTATTTTTTCACTTATTCGGACAAACCGTTTTTCAAGCGGTCTCTCTTGCTACTTTTATTTTATAATGAGATGTTTCGTTTGTCAACATCTGAAAAAATATTGTTTTAGAAACACGTTCTTCGGAGCGTGTTTTTTTATGCGGAAAAGAGGTGCTTAATGTTTGATAAGGAGCAGGAGATTCAACAGTATAGACAGACCTTAGAACAAATAAAAGAATCAATTAAGAAGATTAATATGCAGGTTCAAGAGGGAATGATAACGGAAAAAGTAGCTTTTGAAAAGAAAGAGAATCTTCAATCTCTTCAAGCAAGCGTGTATGAATCAATCCGACTACTGAAAGGACAAGTAAAAAAAGATAACCCTGTTTCTCTGAATGTAACTTATCATCAAAACGGAACAGAAATAGCTGATTATTTGTACCATCATATGGTTGATGATGAAGGTATTCAAAACAATAAAGGGATTCTAACAAAAATAACAAATCAAATTATAAAAATATTAGAGAATGAATTGACAGATAGGCAACGAGAAGTCGTGATAAAACGGCTAAATAATGTACCGATATCAACAATAGCGGAAGAAATGGGAGTCTATCCCAGTACAGCGTCAAGACATTATTACAACGGGATGAAACAAATCAAGAGATTTGCTCAATATTTGCAACCATTTTTGAGACAAGGAGGTGATTAAATGGCGCTGACAGATAAACAGAGAAAGAAAATCATTTCGGATTTTGCTGAATGTGGAATTTACGCAGAAGCAGCGAGATTAAATAATGTTTCAGCCACAACAGTAAGAGAAACGGTTGAAAGGGATACAAAAACCTTTGAAAAGTTCAGGCAAAAAAAAGAAGAAAATACCAAAGATATCTTATCCTACATGGCTACAAAGCGGGATCTCGTCTGTGATTTTATTGATCTTTATATGAGATATTTAACAGATGAAGAGAAACTAAAAAAGGCAACTCTGAATCAAATTAGCACAGCGTTCGGAACAGTAATTGATAAGTTTACAAACAATGGAATGGTAAATGTAGGGGATATGCAGAAGCATTATGATTTGATTAAGGTGATTGAGAAGTCGATAAAGAATGAGAATTGAAGCGTTTTCTAAAAAGCAACTTGATATCTTGAGGTTTATCTTAGATGAAGGCGATACATTAATTTGTGATGGGGCAGTCAGATCCGGAAAAACGATTGTAATGTCGATCGCGTTTATTATTTGGGCGATGAAGAATTTCAATCAGACCAACTTTGGGATTTGCGGAAAAACCGTGAGTAACGCAGAACGCAATATTTTAAAAC
>CAKSKO010000299.1 GCA_934465125.1 uncultured Eubacteriales bacterium | reverse complement strand
ACACGAATGTGCAATCGCATTTTTCATATCAACTGTTCCATGTGCTTGCCCGCCAAAACAATGAAATTCATACCCCTCGATATCAAGAGCACCTTTGCAATCATAATTTAAATCGGGTGATAGCTCAGATTCCAACGCAGCTGCAGCAATCACCAGCTTAAAGACAGATCCTATATTATAAGAAGACAGCGCTCGATTCATAAGCGGTGCATTTTGGTCATTCAAAGATGTCTCTACATTATTCGGAGAAAACGACGGAAGGCTAACCATTGCACGGATTTTGCAATTCGGGACTTCTGTTACGATCACGGCTCCATTTTTCAAGTGATGCTCTGCTGCATTTTCTGCAATTTCTTGGATTCTTGAATCAATTGTTAAGACAACCCCTTTCGTCATTAGATACGATCGATCATCGATGACGCGCTCATCTCCCTCTAGAATTCTATTAAGTGCATCCACCTTGTACTTTACTGACACCGCTGCACCAGTACTAGCTAAATACTCATCATATGCTTTTTCAATACCAGCGATTCCTTTTCCACTGCCATCCAGGTATCCAATCACATGTTCACAAAGCTGCTGTTTCTCATATCGAACCGGAATCTTAAAAAGATCAATTCCTTTTCCATATACTTCCCTTTTTTTTAGATTAAAAGCAAACGGAGAGCCGTTTGTAGCAAGCTTTAACAAATCTTCCCTTTCTGTTCCGCTTAGTACTTGCGTAAGAACATTTGTCGATTCAATACAGGGAACAACTGCTGCAATGTTTACTTTCTCTCTTCCCACTAAAGGAGTTTGTCTGCAATCATAAATCATTCCCCTAAGCTTTGCAACCTCAACACGGTATGTGTTCTGGTTTGCCGCTGCTTCAGATAACCAATCCCCTTGTGAAATCGAATAAACACTGAGCATCAGCACACACATGCAAAACATTAGAATAGAAAAAAAAATAATAATTCTTTTGTACAATTTTTTCACTCCGTCATCAATACTTAACTTTAGTATTGGACTCTTTTAAGAAAAGATACCTGCTGATAAAAAATTAAGAGACGATTAATCGTCTCCTGAAAAGTATATTTATTAAAAAATTTTCTAGAATTTTACATGATCTTTTTTAAAGAACATCTGTGCAACACTATGATAGAAACCAACAGCAGCGCCAACGAAACAGAAAGCGTAATAAAAAGATTTGTAGTGAGTCCTGCAACAATATATCCAACAAAGGAAACCCCAGCCACTAAACACGCATAAGGAATCTGAGTTGAAACATGATCCATATGATTGCATCCAGCTCCTGTTGAAGATAGGATCGTCGTATCTGAAATAGGAGAACAATGATCACCAAAAACTGCCCCCGCCAAAGTAGCCGATAACGCAATAATGGTAAGTTCTGGCGCTACTCTCTGACATACCATCGCAACAATGGGGATTAAAATACCAAATGTTCCCCACGAAGTCCCCATCGCAAATGCAAGAAAACCCGCTACGATAAAAATAATACATGGTAAAAACATTACTGGAATATTAGAGCGTTCGACCAGTGACCCTACGTATTCTCCTGTGCTTAACAATTCACGGCATACTCCGCTGATTGTCCAAGCAAGTGTGAGAATTACAAACGCCGGAAC
>CAKSKO010000298.1 GCA_934465125.1 uncultured Eubacteriales bacterium | reverse complement strand
AGACATCCGCCAGGCGCTTGGATTAGACGATACTATTTTTGAATTTGAAATTACATCTAATCGACCGGACTGTTTTTCTGTTATCGGCCTTTCTAGGGAAGTATCCGCTACTTTTGATAAATTGCTGCGCTTGCATACTCCTGCCGTTAAAGCTGGAAATGGAAATTGCGAGGAACTTCTCAAGGTATCGGTCGAGGTTCCGGAACTTTGCCCTTTTTACAGTGCACGGATCGTAAAAAATGTCCAGATCAAGGAATCTCCACGCTGGCTTTGCGATCGGCTACGTTCGATGGGAATCAGACCAATCAACAACATTGTTGATATTACAAACTATGTTCTGCTAGAATATGGCCAACCAATGCATGCATTCGACCTGCGTGCAATCGAAAACGGTACGATTACTGTCAGACGAGCCAATGAGGCTGAAACCATTACTACTCTCGACGGGGTAGAAAGAACATTAACAAGCAGCAATCTTGTAATTGCTGATAGCAAGAAGCCTTTAGCGATTGCTGGTGTGATGGGAGGAGAAGGAAGTGGTATCAACACCGATACTACTACTATCGTATTTGAATCAGCGAATTTCAGCGGCAGTTCTGTCCGCATGACAGCTAAATCACAGGGAATGCGCACCGACGCCTCCTCACGGTATGAAAAAGGGCTTGATCCCAATAACTGTATCCCGGCATTACAGAGAGCCTGTGAATTAATTGAGCTTCTTGACGCGGGCGATGTTTTAGATGGAACGGTGATCGTAGACTATTCTAAAAAACAGCAACGAATGATTCCACTTGAGCCGGAATGGATCAATCGGTTCTTGAATACTTCTCTTTCAAGAGAAGAGATGAAAAAGATATTAAAGAAAATCGGATGCCAATTTGAAGAAAACAATATTGTTGTTCCAAGTTTCCGGCCTGATTTAGTGCACAAAGCGGATATTGCAGAGGAAATCGCAAGATTTTATGGATATAATAATATTACTTCTACCCCATTAATTGGCGTCGCTGAAGGAAAATATTCCGACAGGCAAAAATTTGATACAGCAGTCAGTCAAACAATGTTCTCCTTGGGGCTGAGTGAAATTATGACCTACTCTTTCATTGGTCAAAAAGATTACGACAAAGTTTTAATTCCACAGAACCATGCACTCAGAAACTCTATTGTGATTTCAAACCCACTAGGCGAAGACAGCTCTATTATGAGAACGACTACCCTGCCCTCTATGATGGAAGCGCTATCTAAAAACTATAACAACCGAAATGAAACAGCCTGCTTGTTTGAGATTGCGAAAGAATATCATCCAACAAACGACGGAAAACTCCCGAAAGAGAAGAGTAAATTGACGGCTGGACTTTATGGAAAAGAGATCGACTTTTTCTATGTAAAAGGGATTGCCGAGGAACTTCTTGAGAAAATCTCTGTTGCTCAGTATGAAGTAGAAGCTACTGATAAGGAGTACAGTTTCCATCCGGGGAGATGTGCTGTATTTACAGTAAACGGTGAAACTCTCGGAGTGGTAGGAGAAATCCATCCATCGGTCTGTGATAATTATGGCATAGAAGGCAGAGCATACGCTATTTTGTTCGATATGGAAATCATGCATCAAAACTCACAAAAAGAAAAGGTTTACTC
>CAKSKO010000297.1 GCA_934465125.1 uncultured Eubacteriales bacterium | reverse complement strand
CTGTAACTCAAGATAAAAGTTTTCGTCTCCAAAAATGCTTTTATATTGGAGTGCTTTTTCTTTTGCAGCGTTATATTCATTTCGAAGCAGCAGCCTCGGAATTTCACCGGCTAAACAGGCCGAAAGCGCAATTAAACCTTCGCTGTGTTTTCGAAGCAGCTCTTCATCAATTCGAGGTTTATTATAAAACCCTTCAACAAATGCTTGCGATACCATCTGCGTCAAATTTTGATACCCAACCTCATCTTTGCAAAGCAACACCAAATGCCTGCTTTCGATATCTAGTTCATACACTTTATCAAACCTTGACCTCGGCGCAACATAAACTTCGCACCCAATAATCGGCTTAATTCCTCTTTTTTTGGCTTCTTTATAAAAATCAACAACACCGTACATGACCCCATGGTCGGTCACGGCTACCGCATGTTGTCCTAATTCTTCGGCTTTTGAAATTAATTTTTGAATTCTGCACGCTCCATCGAGTAAACTATACTCGCTATGAACATGTAAATGAACAAACTCTCCCATTATCTCTCTCCTACTGCAGATCGTAATTCAGCTGCGATCTCTTTAATTTTCTTTAGTCTGTGGTTTACTCCAGAACGACTAATCGGTTTTTCTAAAGATTGACTAAGTTCTTTTAACGATAACTCAGGATGCTTTAACCGCAACTTTGCCAGTTCTGAAAGCTCTTTTGGCAAAAACTCCAATCCTTTTGTCTGTTTAATGAAAAGAATATCTGACATCTGATCCGCAGCTGCAACCGCTGTTTTCGATAGATTGGCGGTTTGAAAATTTGTAGTACGGTTGATATAATTTCGTACTTCTTTTACCATCTTAACCTGCATCAATTCCATTGCGGCGTTTTTTGCGCCGATATAGACAAGAAAATCAGCGATTTGTTCACTTTCTTTTAAATAGACCACAAATGCCGTGTTTCTTTTTGTTATCTTCGGATGAAGTGTAGACAAAGCAATTGAAGTGAGCAAAGATGAAAATTCCTCTGCTAATGCCTTCTTAGATATAACAAACTCCAGTCGATATTCCTTATTGGGATCAGATATGAGTCCGCAGACCAAAAAGGCTCCCCTGAAAAAGGAAGCTAGGCACTCTTCTTCTTTAAAATTCTGAAGTTGAATCATGGGAATTTTCCCTGGATCATGTCCAAACAGCGATAGAACTTTTATGCGATCCCCTTTATCCGGAATTATAACAGATGCCACGCTGTTTTTTCGTTCCGATAAAGATAACCTAATCTCAATTTGTGCCACTGTTCCAGTTGATATCGCGAGAAATTCCGAAATCATTTCTAAAAGCCAGCGATTTTCCGCCGTTATAAAAATAGAGTCCTGATGAAAACTTTTTGCAAATAACAGCAAACCGTATACTTCCGCGTTCATGCAGCAAGAAGCATCCGGTTTGATTTTACAAAGTTCTTTTTTTACTTGAGTCGAAAACGACATGTGGCCCTCCCTTTGCCAGAACATTCCATTACGCTTTATGAATATCTCTGTGATGAACACTTGTTCTTTGTCCCAATTCCAACAGATGGTTGTATAAAAGTTGTGTCAGCGCAACAGAACGGTGCTTTCCTCCGGTGCAGCCAATCGCGATCACAAGCTGGCTCTTTCCCTCATTCCGGTAAAGTGGTAAC
>CAKSKO010000296.1 GCA_934465125.1 uncultured Eubacteriales bacterium | reverse complement strand
AAGGAAACGCCGAAAAGCGTAACAGTTAGACTTTGCAGTGACTTTTCCAGCTTCGACAGTCACCACACTATCAAGCGGAACGGAGAGCCGGGCGGTGTTTTAAAAACATTCCGTAAATCTACAAGTCTTTACGGTATAGCATAAGCCGAAACGCCCACGAGGGCGTCCGGATTGGGTGCCGCTGATCCGCTGATGATGGCAGACCGCACGATAAGAAAGGATGGTTAATATGAGTTACTACACGATGAGCAATAAAGAATTATCACAACTAATTAGAAAAACATTAAAAGAAAACGGATACACTAGTAAAGACGTGTCCGTAAGGGTTCGAGCGGCTCTGTATGATACATCAGTAAATATTACAGTTAAAAACCCACTTATTAGACTTTCAGAAGTCGAAAACATAGCAAAAAAGTTTTCGGAAGTTGAATACGACGAACACAGCCAAGAAATCTTCGCAGGATGTAATGTATACGTTCATTGCCAATATGAATATGGAATTTTCAAAGAAGCAGCGCAGGCACTTCTACCGATTGCCGAAATGGTATAATCAAACAAAGAAAAGTATAGCGGTCACGCAATCGCTGACAATGAAGAAAAAACTGTACATATTACACACTATGAGGGCGTGCAGTGGACTCTTGCGGAATTTGAAAAAGAAAAAAGCGATAAATACACATATAAGCCTACTTATTGGATCAGTAGTGCTCAAGATTTAGCGGTTGCTATGTGGAGATTTAAAAACATGGGGACAATATACGCATAGGCAAGCGGTGGCGTTTACCGGGGTTCGATTCCCCGGCTTGCCTTTACCCGGAATGACCGGAAAAAATTAGAGAGAAAGGAAGCTGAACAATATGAGAAATAAATTTGAGGAAATTTTACACAGTAACGGAATTTATGGAGAAGAGGTAACAGATATTTTAACTTCTGTGCAAGAAATGCTCGAATACATGGCAGATGATACAGAGGGAAAATATCCATATGCAAAAAAACGCTATTGGCGGATATAAGAAAGCTGCTCGAGAGGTATTTGAGCTAATTTCTGAACTGAATTAAAAAACTGCCGCTTGGAGTTCTGCCGGTTCGATTCCGGCGGGCGGCATTTGAAAAATGAATGATTGAACTTAAGTAATGCTATGCTATAATATGCGTAGCATTATTCGCACACCAAAAACAGAAAGGAGATAAAACACATGAGCGAATTTGAATTAAAGATGCTTGATCGTGAGCAATGGAAAACATTTCTGGATGCTTACATAAAAGATTATTTTTCCAAAAATGATCTATACGACAAAAATGAACATATTGTAAATCGTGAAAACATTATGGAATATATAGATAATATCTGGATGAATGATGTTTTGTCTGACATGTATACAGGAGAATGGGAACATGTTGAGGGTGCTGGAAGATGCGAAATATCTTTATATGATTATTTTTCCGATGAACTGGAAAATATTTTGGTAAATAAATTTTACGAGATAAATAAAAAAGAATTTGGCGAAACTCTGGAAGATTTTGCAGACTATTTTTTGAGCGAACATACCTACTTACTCGCTGATTACATTTATGATTTGCTTAATGAGTATACCGCAGATCACGTAAAAAGTATTTTAAAATCTACCTATGGGCAAGAGTAAAAGCAAGCCGGGGTTGTTCC
>CAKSKO010000295.1 GCA_934465125.1 uncultured Eubacteriales bacterium | reverse complement strand
GATAGCCATACTCTGCAAAGATCTGACACATAGATGCTCCCATCGTTCCTGCACCAGCAATACCAACTGTTACATTTGTTTTTGTCATTACTAGTTCCTCCTTTTTTGGTAACTTTATATAATTAAAATAATTATTTTACATATCATTTGTTCGTTTTTACCAGTATAGCATGTCTTTTTACTTATGAGAAACCAGCTTTTATGATAACTGTTATTTGAAATTCCGTTAGCTGATTGTTTAATATTCTTATAACCATTTGAATGTTTTATTGTAAATTTTTATTTTTTATGGTATAATACAACAAAATATATGACTAATGATAACTTTATTTTGTTACATTATACCAAGGAGTTTTATATGAAGAAAAATAATGACCCTTACAAATCTCAAGATTCCCAATCATATTTTAAAGGGAACAAGTTGTACAGCTTCTTAAAGGTTGCAGAAGTTGGCAGTATTTCAAAAACTGCAGAACAGTTAAATTATACACAATCAGGCCTTACTTATTTACTAAATACTCTAGAAACAGATATTGGGCTGCAATTGTTAAAAAGAGATCATAAAGGCGTTAGCTTAACCCCTGAAGGGCGTGAGTTAGTCCCTTATTTTAAATCTTTGATCGATCTTGAAAAAAACATCCAAAACAAAATTGATGAACTGATTCAAAATGATTCTGAGATCATAAGAATTGGTGCAATTCCAAGTATTGCCAAATACTGCTTTCCAACATTGATCAAAAGATTTAAAGAAGACAATCCTAATGTGAATGTAATCTTTCGCGCTGGAGGTGGAGCTGAAATTCCAAAATTAATTCAGAATCATACAATGGATATCGGAATCATTGATATTGTTCACGCAAACAACATGGATTGTATTCCTCTTGCTGATGAACCTGTCCTTGTTGCTTTTCCTGCAGAATGGAATTTAAACCCTGTCAATGGCGGAATTCCTGTAGAAGCACTAACAGATCGTCCAATGCTTTGTTTTGCATCCAACCCTTTAAATTCTGGATTCCGCATTATGAAAGATCAAAAACTTGAGAATAAATTTTTGATTGATTCTGATGGTGACACAGCCATGTCAATGATCAGTCAAGGACTAGGTTTTTCTTTCCTTTCTGAACGTTATGCTGTTGATTGTCCTGATGAAGTTTATATGTATCCAGTCAATCCTCCATTTCATCGAAAACTATGTATTGTATCTGATTCTTTTTCAGATCTTCATCCTCTTGCAAAGAAATTTGTCAAATTATTGCAAGATGAATTTTTTTAAATTTTATATACCTATTAAAAATAAACAGTGACCTGTGCTCTCTGGAGAAAGAGAATAAGAACGAAAGCATGGATCACTGTTATTTTTTGGTTGGATATTATTTTTTATTTTTATTTTTTAGTTTATTATTATTGTTTATTTGCACATTTTTCCGCCGATTGCCCATTCATCAGCTTCAATTTCACTAAATGTTACCCAGATATTTTCATCTGGTACTTTAGGAAGTTCTTCATTGATCACTTTTGTAATCTTCTCAGCGATCACTTTTTTCTTGTTTTTGTCCTGTCCTGGAAACAGGGATACATTAATATATGGCATTATTGTCACACTCCTTTTTATTTTTTAGAAGTTTTTAATTTTCTGTAAACTACTTCTTTCATAATGTTATATGTACCTCCGGCAATTGCATAT
>CAKSKO010000294.1 GCA_934465125.1 uncultured Eubacteriales bacterium | reverse complement strand
AAATTATTGTGATTGGAAAAAATGCTACGAAATTATCTCACTTTTCATTTGTATCCAAAACATACTTAGCCGATGTCCTCCCTGACGACTTCGAAGTCGACCATGCGTTTGAATGTGCCGGAGGAGAAGGAAGTTATTACGCGATAGAGGATATCATCAAGTATATTGCCCCGCAGGGGACGGCGATGTTAATGGGTGTAACGGAAAACAAGGTTGCGATTAATACACGGAATCTCCTGGAAAAAGGACTAACCTTTGTTGGGACAAGCCGTTCCGGTCGGAAAGATTTTGAGGATGCGATCCGTTATATGGAAGAGCCATCATTTTGGCATAGACTCAAGGTGATTGTTTATGAAGAATCACCTGTTTGCAGTGTTAATGATATCCACCGGGTATTTTCCGCCGACCTGCATACGCCGTTTAAAACCGTTTTCGAATGGAGATTATAAAGATTTTTATTGAATATGATGGCAAGTCTTTTTAAAGTACTATCGATTTAAATCAGTATCAACTCCTTATAGCACTTTTAGACGCCGCTTCTTCAATAAAGGGAAGGAAAAAACAATGCCTGAAATTAGTATTATTGTTCCTGTATATAAAGTAGAAAAGCTGCTGGATCGATGCGTTCGCTCTATCTTATCTCAAACCTATCAAGATTTTGAATTGATTTTAGTCGACGATGGGTCACCGGACAATTGCCCTCAGATGTGTGATGAATATGCAAAAGAAGACACTCGTATCAGAGTACTACACAAAGAAAATGGCGGATTAAGCGATGCAAGAAACGCCGGAATAAATATCGCAGTAGGAAGATACATTGGTTTCGTTGACAGCGACGATTATATCGCACCAGACATGTATGAAACACTTTATAACAATCTAATAAAGCATAACGCTGACGTATCCGTTTGCGGAATGTATGACTGTTACGGGTCTAAAATTGTCGCTCAAAATGCAGACGAAGGATTTTATTTGTTTACAAGCAAGGAAGCCATTGAATTTCTGCTTGGCCGAAACGGTACCGGGCTTTTCGCTGTAAATAAGCTTTATAAAAAAGAAATTTTTGAGGAGATCAAATATCCTGTTGGGAAAATATATGAAGACGCCTTTGTAATCGTTGATATCTTATTAAAGACAAAGCTGGTCGTGATTGATTCTGCTCCTAAATATTATTATGTTCATCACGAAAGCAGCATAACCATATCCAAATTCAGTAAAAAATATTATGATATTTTAAAAGCTCATCAACACAATTTCCAGCTGATAGAACAAAACTATCCAGAAATTCTGGATGTAGCAAACTTTAGAATTTGGTGGGCTTACAAACAGATTTTATCAACTTTAGCTCTTGATGAAAAAAAGAATAGAAAAAACTATAAAGCAGATAAAAAGAAGATCTCTAAAATGATCCGAAAAGATTTTTTTGCTATATTAAAAAATAAATATAATTCTGCCAGTCAAAAAATTTCATACTGCATAATCATGGTTTCTCCTGATTTATTTATGAGTATCTATAGGAATGCAAGTAAGACAGGGAACTTGAAATGAAGAATATTTGTTTTATCGTCTATGATTTTTCTATCTTTGGTGGGGTAGAAAAGGTTACTTCACAATTAAGTGAATCACTGCTACAAAACAATTGTGTTCATATTATTTCTTTGTGCTCAAAAGGGGAAAAAACAGCTT
>CAKSKO010000293.1 GCA_934465125.1 uncultured Eubacteriales bacterium | reverse complement strand
TCTTAACACCTGATGTTGTTGATATGGAAACAAGCGATCCAAGCAAAATAAATATTCCCCCTCCACCTGCAGAAATATTAGAATTGCTTTTGAAATTAAATTCGAACCCTTCGCTACACAACAAACGAAACACGTATAATATTTGGGTACCGAGCCCTAATAGGATTGAAAATCTACGTACAATTATACAATTTGCATTTGAGAGGGTTACTCGTCCTGAACTCTTTAACTTTATCGAAGAAGAGTTTAATCTTAAAGCAAGCAGTGTCGAATCGATGATGCCTTTCTTGAGAGCAGATGGTCTAATAGAGGAAGTTGGTCGTAATATATACGTGGCAACCGTCGCGGCAAAGGCTTGGTGTGAAAGTGGCAACGATTTAGATTTTATTAGAATCATTCACGCGCATAAACGTTTTGTCGGTGAAATGATTATGTATGCCAACCAGGTTGTCACTAGAAACGACGTGTATTTACAAGCTAAAAAGTTTGGTATTAATACAGAAAAAGCTAGATGGATAATGGGTTTTTTACTTGAAGCCGGACTTTTGGAAGAAACACAGTATTTACATATAAAAGCTACTCCTCTAGGGTCAAAGTTTGTTTTAGAATTGCCTTTAATGGAGGTTCTTCCAGAATCGCCTACTATTCATGAAAATTCTAGTGAAAAAAATACAGAAAAAGAGTTTTCACCTTATGTAACGGTTGACAATAAAGTCTTTGAAGAATTAAAGATAGCTGCACGGAATCCCTTGGCTAGAGGTAAAGCCTCTGGGGTTGCTTTTGAAGAGTCGATAGCAGAGATCTTTAATCACATTGGGTTTGAAGCAAAACAAATCGGTGGTGCAGGAAATACAGATGTGGTTGTTCGTTGGAAAAATAATGACGGCGAAACTATAACCGCCGTTGTTGATGGCAAATCAAAATCAGGCGGAACTGTTTCACATGGAGATGTAAGTGACGTAGCGATAGAAACCCATAAAGAGAAAAACAGAGCTGAATTTGTTGCCATAATTGGTCCGGGTTTCAGCGGAGACACTCTTAAAAATCATGCTCGTAAAAAAGGGTTTGCTTTGATAACCGATATTGAACTGATTGATATTGCAAAAAGTTCACAGATGTTAGGACTTTCTTTGGAAGAAATCTCTTTGTTGTTTAAAGTACCAAACGGACTCACACAATTGACTGAACTAATAACAAATAAACAAAGAGAACAAGACATTATTTCTTTAGTCGTTTCTACATTTAAACAGGAACAAGATGCAATGGAAAGTCTTTCGCCTCGAGATCTTTATTTTCTTTTGCGCAGAACAGAAATATCTCCTTCTCTTGAAGAATTGATTGCTGCATTTGAAATGCTATCTAAAGATGAGATAGGAATTCTTACACAAATTAAAAAAGCATCCGCAATAGAAAACACCACATATGCACTTCGTGGGGAACGTCATTGTGTTAATAGGCTACGTGCTTTAGCAAGTTCAATTGAAAAGGGTTTGTCATAACTTTACAACCACTCATCACTATTCCGCAGGTAATTTTGCAACACTTTCTGCAACATGAAGTATAATAAATAAAATAACACATATAAAAATGCCCCTTTAAATGGTTGAAATGATAGGAAAACACACTGAAAGTAGGATGCGGATGGTAATGGTAAAAGAGTGGAAATGATATCTTGTATCATTTTACAGGGTGATATCGTGCGTTTT
>CAKSKO010000292.1 GCA_934465125.1 uncultured Eubacteriales bacterium | reverse complement strand
TATTAATCCTTACAACATCCATGCCATTCTGCATAAGCTGCTTTAAGATGTCTGGATCGTCTGTGGAAGGCCCTAAAGTACAAATGATTTTTGTTTTTCGCATTGTCTTTCACTCCATTTCCAGGTTGCAGTCATTTTATTTACTATCCCATCATACACTATTATCGCTCATTTTAAAACAACAAAAAGAAGTTATTCATGATTTGGAAAAGAAATATCGTTAAAAATAGGTTGAAAATCAGAAAAAAACGCTATACAATAACAATACAGTTCTATTTGAAAAGGTTTTAACGGTTATGAGAAGAGTTTGGAGATAAAAAACCATGTTATTTAGAAAAAGGCATTCTGGAAAATTTGGTGTGTATCACGTTGCACACCGAAGAGGGGTAAAAAAAAGCAAACTAAAGATCTCAATCATTGTGCTCCCGGTTTTCATGTTTTTGATATTGGCAGGAGGTATTTGGCTTTCGATAAAAGAAAATCAAGCCATGTTTATGGAACTGTTTTCAAATAGCAGTCAACAGACAGAAGAGGCAGTGGCTGTATTGCAGACAAAAGAAGAGAAAGAAAAGCTTCTAACAGTTGTGAATTTGCAAAGAAGTCTGCCTGCTGATTATTCATTGGATTTGGTTCGATTAGGAGAAATCTATTGCGACCAAATGATTGTAGAATCGTTGGATAAAATGGTAAAAGCGGCAAAACAAGATGGTGTAGTACTGATGATCGAGAAAGGATATATTCCTATAGATCAACAAAACCAACTTTATGACCAAAAGGTTAAGGAGTTGATGGATACCAAAGGCTTTACAATTGTAAAAGCGCAAGCTGAGGCTGAGAAATTGATTCCACCCGGAGGGAAAAGCGAATATCAGACGGGATTGTCTATTAAAATCGCGGCAGGGCCTGATGAGAATGGAAAATCTTTTATCGAAACAAATGCTTATAAATGGGTTACTAAAAATTGTGTAGAATACGGGTTTGTTATAAGATATCCGAAAGCAAAAGAGGATGAGACGGGTATTACATTTGACCCAAGTTACTATCGTTATGTAGGTGTTGAAAATGCGAAGAAGATGCGGGCTTTAGATTTTTGTTTAGAAGAATATACTGATTATATGCAGATGCAAAAAGGTATTTAACAAAAAATATAACAAGAATAAAATTTATCGGAACTTTATCTTGCAATTTAATTTTGTTTGTGATATAATTCAAATGTTAATGTTACGGTTTCAACGAAAGAGGTGACAATGATGAAGGAAAATTTACATCCAAAGTATGAAAAGACAACTATTACTTGCGCTTGTGGCAATGTAATTGAAACAGCTTCCACGAAAAAGAATATCCGTGTTGAAATATGTTCGAAATGCCATCCGTTTTTCACAGGGAAACAGAAGCTCGTTGATACCGGAGGACGCGTAGACAGGTTTAAAAAGCGTTTCGGTATGCAAGAGAAATAAGGATCTGAAGTATTATTGCTTTTGGAGGGCGGTGCAGAGATGCGCCGCCTATTGTTTTATCTCTGGAGGAGGTTGGTTTGATTTTTTATAGGACAATTAGCTGCGAAGCAGAAGATGAATTTTTAGAACGCAAATCAAGATTTATCGGATCGGTAAAACACATTCAGAGTGAAGACGAGGCGATCAATCTTATTAGTCGAAAACGAGAAGAGCATTCTAGTGCCTCGCACAATGTTTACGCGTATTGTGTGCAGCAAGGAAAC
>CAKSKO010000291.1 GCA_934465125.1 uncultured Eubacteriales bacterium | reverse complement strand
GAAGAATATTTAACAGCAGGCAGAAAAAGAAGTTTCCGCTTCGTCTTGTTCTTCGCATACCTTCTCCTTTCGCCAAATTCGGAAAAATTTTGCAAAATATCGCTTCGTCGATCTAAAAGCCCAAAACAGGCTTTGTCTCCATGAGCATTACCGACGTTTCGACATTTTTATTATATTTTATTTTTTCCTTACTGTCAATAAGAGAAAAATAATTATCATTATTACATGCGCTGATTTTGGGAACGGATTAACCCCCGATTCGCAAAACGGCTGTGACAAAGTATAAAATCCCGTCACAGCCATTTATCATTTATATTTTACTAGATATGATAGTGCTATTACGCTTTTTTCTTTAGCGTAACATATTTCCTGTAATGTACACCTTAATTATTTGGCTTTAAATACTTTATAAGCCAATATCCGAAAATAAGGGTGCTAACTGTTCCGCTCACTATATAGATAAGGTATTCAAAATTAAAATCACTGCATAAGTTCAACAAGCCACAGACACCAATAGCAATCGCAGGAACAAACCAGTATTTTCTTATTTTTCCCGAGTTGCCCGTATTTCTCATAATAAACCTTAAGATAAATACAAGAACATAGCCGGGATTGCCTGAAAAAAACACCGCTAAGATAACCGAAATCCTTGTAGTTTTATCATTGTTATCTCTTAAAATTATATACCCGAGCCAAACCTGAAAACCTACAAACACAATCATCAATAGCAATAGCGGACCGCTGCCTGATGCCGCCACCTTGCCGTTTCCAACAGAACGGTTGTCGGAGGTTGCTATAATATATATGAGCATAAGTAAAGCATTTATACCGGTAACCGCAAACAATGAATACGCGAGAGTTTTTTTGTTGACCTTTTCCATATTATCACTTCCTATCTTCATACGGAGTTGATTCATAGCCCTCGGCTTGGAGTCTTTCAACCATGCGGTCTAATTTTCCTTTCCACATCCTGTTAAACCATTCCGTTTCGCCGAACCATTTAACTATTGTCGGGCTGACGGCATAATATGTTTTAATAAACAATCTGCCCTGCCATGTTGCGGAAAGCTTCATATCACGGTAACGTCGCAATGTCCATACCTGCGGACAGTCATACGATCCGTAAACCGCGGTTGCAACATAACAGCCTCCGTCTTTTGTACCCACTTTTATGGAATCGGCTTCGGGAACTACATGTGTCGGATCAATTTTCTTAATCTCTTCATGCTCTTTGATAATCCTTATCCTATATCTTTCCTTTGCGTTTGTGTTAATATATTCAGCCAAACACAGCAGAGTGAATTCCTCGATTAAAATTTCATGCAGATATTGCCGATTATCCTTTGCAATAATATTTCTGATTGATTCCTCAAACGTCACTGCCAAGGCAATAAACAGCTGATATGTTTTATCCTTGGTTGTTCTTTCTACGCCTCCATACTGATTTTTCCACTCGGTAAAAACGAAATTACCGCTTATCATTTTAAATACATCTTCGGCAATTTCCTTAATTATCTTTTCTTCTTCCTCCGCCTTTTCGGGTGAATAGTTGTCATCAATGATAGAAACGCAATTTGTCAGCACCTTGAAGCACTGTTCACGCTTAAATATATCTTTTTCTATAAGTGACATCTTTGCTTTTCCGTATGAGCTGTAGAAAATCGCTTCAATATTTGTCGGATCGTTCTGCTCAACGAGATTATAATACTTCTCGGTTTCCTCCCAATCCTCTTTTAGCTTAGCGC
>CAKSKO010000290.1 GCA_934465125.1 uncultured Eubacteriales bacterium | reverse complement strand
ATTTAGAGGTAATTTTAATCAACATGCAAACTCTGTTTACTTCTGAATTAAAATGCAACTCTCTCGCTTTTAAATAAATATCACCAGGCAGGATATTATCTAAAATAACGTTTTTAATGAAATTTCCGCGGTCATACTTTTCATCGTGGTATTGTTTGATACTGTTCAAAGAGATAGCTAAAATCATAGCGTATTTCTGCGCAATCTCATCATTTCCATTGACAAAAACCGCGTATTCCGGTTTCGGTCTGTTTCCAAACGACTTATATGTAGAACCGTTTATAATGAACGTAGCCGGAGTAGTCAATACATCCTGTGTGATGTTTTGATCTGTCTCTCCAATCTTCCCTAACTCGCTGCAAGCAATAATCGAAGAAGTTTCATCGACTACACCAATTGTGCGATCAATCGCATCACGCATCTGGTGTATAACTCCTTGAAATAATCTATTCGACATACAACAATTACCTCACTTTGTATATAATAATACCCAACCTATCAGCTTAACATTTTATAGCTTGTCCCGATCTTTGTCTTTCTTCTTACCACCATTTTCATGGCATGTTCTGTATTTATTCTACACAAATCTTTTGAGAATTGCAACCTTATGCAAGTGAAAAATTCTAAACCTTTTAACTTTTCTGGTTCTTTTAACAAAAAATTTATATTTAAATTTGGTGGTTTTCATTAATATTTCAAAAAAGCTGATAAATAAGTGTAAAATGTTGTCTTATTCATCCAAAACGCCTGTTTTTTATTTTCATAGAAATGCAGCTACAAAAACATGTACCCACTAAAATGCTATTTAAAAATTGATTTTTGCGTATCTTTTTCAAAAAGATGAATTTTTTCTTTATCAAAAGTAATTCTAATTTTATCTTCTACCCTCAACTCATTTTTCTGATCCATCCTTGCTATCATAGACCTATTATACAAACGGAAAGAGAAGTATTTTTTCATCTCAGTTGTTTGAATTGCAGTAACCTGCACTTCGATCGATTCCTCTCCGGCGTCGTGTAAATGTTTGGCGTCATAATAAATATGTTCCGGACGAATTCCAACAACCACTGTTCCCTTTTTTTCCTCTTTTAATGCTTTTGACTTCTTTGAGGGAAGTGATATTATATAATCACGAATCTTGATACTATGATGGTCATTCTGTTGTACGACTAGTGCATCAATAAAATTCATCGACGGTGTTCCAATAAACCCAGCAACAAATTCGTTACACGGATGATGATACAACTTATTCGGAGACCCCACCTGCTGGATAACCCCTTCTTTCATCACAACAATTCTATCACCCAATGCCATCGCTTCTTTCTGGTCTTCGGTCACGTAAATAAAAGTAGTTCCCAATTTTTTATGTAGCTTTGAGAATTCTGTTCTCATCTGCACCTGTAGTTTTTCATCAAGCTCTGATAACGGTTCATCCAATAAAACCACCTTTGGGTCGCGTGCAATTGCCCTACCCAGTGCAACTGTCTGCTTTTGTTTATCTGTCAAGTTGTCGGCAATACAGTCCAATAAATAAGAAATATTAAGCAGCTTCGCTGTTTCTTCTACTCTCCGGTTCATTTCCTCCCTAGGGGTTTTGCGCATTTTTAATCCAAACGCTATATTATCGAATACCGTCATCTGCGGATATAGTGCATTATGATGGAACAGTACTGCAATGTCGCGGTCTTTTGGCTCTATTTTGTTTGCTAAAGTATCTCCAATATAAATCTCTCCGCCAGTGATATCCTCAAGTCCTGCAATCAT
>CAKSKO010000289.1 GCA_934465125.1 uncultured Eubacteriales bacterium | reverse complement strand
CAGAGCATCAAACTCCTTGTTTTTTAAATAAAAAGCCACTACATAGATAAATATTTCATGTAGCAAAGTTTTCGTGATCTCGCCCTCATATCCATATTTATCTTTTATTTCCACACATATTTCTTCCATACCAGATGCTATCATTTTATATGCTTCTGGTACATATATGGAATATTTTAGTAAATGCAAAAAATCATCTCTATATAATTTAGTATCATCGTATAATTCAATATACTCCTCTGCTGATAAACTGTTTCCAATTTCATCCTTTTTTAAATTCACTATTTTTTCTTTTATTGCAAGCAAGAAATTTCTAAATTCATTCTTTTTAACATTATCTGCTTTCTGCTGCTTTAAACATTCATATCTTGTACGCGTTTTAGTTGGAATAGTGGAATTTTCTTCTAACCATGATGGTTTCTTTCCTAAATCTGGCTTTTCTACTATTTCGATTCCATATAATCTTTTTACTAATCTCTGAAATTCTGAGTCATATTTTTCTTCCTGAGATAAATCAAAATGCAACATTGTTTTTAAGTACTGAGGTTTAGGAATCTCTCCGTTTTCCCCTCGTTCAAAAATCACTGGAAGAAATTTTTCCTGATTGACTTTAGTATAAATTTCTGGTGAAATGATCTGTGTTTCTGTTCCCACTCCACCAGTTCTTTCGTTGGCCTTTTTCTCATAAATTGGATCGAGTAATATCAACACATTTGTTATCGTTGGATCTGTTGCACTCTGTTCCATAAATGCATACGTATCATTTCCTTCTTTCAAAGACCACTGATCTAACAAAACATCAACACCATTACTCATTAAATCCGCTGCAAAAGAACGCACTTTCAATCTATAATCTTCCGATCCCCACGCATAAGAGATAAATACCTTTGGCTGTTCTATTGTAATTTTCATAAATTCTCCTTATCTCCACTGCAATTTTCATCTCGCACTAGCAATAAATTAACGGTACATTTCCACATCATTCTTCCAAATTTTCATACGCCATTTTCAACACGAAAATTCGAACTCCATCATATGCTTCATAATGATCTTTCTCCAAAATTTTTTGTAAGTCTCCCTCCAGTTGTTCCTTGGTTAACATTCCTTGTTCGTACAATTCTGTTATGTAACTTTCGCATTCTTCATAGGCATCTTTTCGATTTTTAACCAATGATGTTTTTGTGTCTTTCTTTACAATTCCTGTTTCTTCGTCGTATATCCCATTTAATTGCAATATTTGAAAAAGATCTTTTTTCATAGCCGTTGTGTATTCATCACTGTCAGACTCTCTTCGCTCATAGTAAAGAATCCCATCTGACAGATAACGAATCTGATTCATCTGTGCTTCATCAAATGGATTCACACATTGTAGTTCTTCACTTCCTTTACTTGCATCGCAGCAGATACATTTGCTTCTGTTACGTGGCAGATCTGCTCCACCTTTGCATACTCCAAGGTAGTTTTGATAGTCTAACACTTGTTCTTTACATTTGCTGAGTGGGACAAAATGTTCTATGGACATGTGTAATTCTTTATTCTCAATCGTACTCATACAGTATGCACATAAATAATGTTGTTCTTCTAACAGGCACTGCCGGATCTCCTTTTTACATGTCAGCTGATCAAAAAAATATCTCATCGCAGCTGTATCTGTCTCAGATATATTTTTCCATTCCGGTGAATTTGCTTTTTCTTTCAGTTCCTTTTGTACACTTTCTACAGGATCCTTCTTCTTAATAAAAATCATTAGATTATCCCCGCCATTCTTAATCTA
>CAKSKO010000288.1 GCA_934465125.1 uncultured Eubacteriales bacterium | reverse complement strand
TGTTCTGAAATATTGCATAATCTATGGGTGTTTCCACGCCTGCATTCTGTGCGGCTTCCGCAAGAGATTTGTTGTGCTCTATCAGTTCTCCGCGGATTGCAAGACGCTTTTGATTTTCTGTAAGTTGTTCAAACTCCTCCGTTAGCTCTTGCTGTCTTGTTTTTATGGCAAAGTATGTCTGGCCAAGGGCAATTTCTTCCTTTCTGGGGTCGCCATTCTGAACGATAAGGTAGCAGGCATAGCGTGACAGAACAATATCAGATATTTCACGCGATGTTCCCATACCAATGTCAACCATTTTGTTGACCTCAACAAAATGGGCATTTACGTCATTTGCGGCGTTTTTGCAGGCAATTTTTGCTTTTTCAATTACCTTGTTAAAGTTTCTCCACTCGGAGTATTCAAGTGCAGTTTGAAGCTCACGTGCATACCAACATTCCTCATCTTCTTTTGATATATGCTTTATGCTTTCAAATACACTTTCGTTAATCGGCATTTTTAATCATTCTCCTTTTTTGACTCGGCGCTGGTAATGCCGGACGAGGATTTTTTATTTTACTTTTATGTACTTTGTAACTGCTTTTGCATTGTGTTATTGCAGCCGGCGCTAAAATGTATCAGTCGATGTTGCGGTTTTCACCGTAGAATATTCGACCTTATATAATAATTAAATTCAAATATTTTATCGTTCTTATTGCAAAAATTTCCGCTTTTACGAGCAAATACATTATGCAAATAAGTTTACCAATGGTATAAAAAACAGAAAGATAAGTATAAGTACAGCGAATATTGCGATAAATGAAATCTTCATTCCACGTGACATAAGTTCGGGCTTATTGTCTGATGAGGAATTGGTATGCGCTGAAGAACTTGATGACAAAGACGAATACGAACTCGAATTCTTGTAGCTGCTGCCTATTTGAGTTGTATTAGATAAGCCTGTACCTGGAATTTTGGTTGTTATGTGTGCTTTGCCCTTGGTGTTTATACCTGCACGGATATACTTGTTGCCAACAGAAGAAGAAACCCCACTTTTTGAAAATGTGATATTTACAGGTCCTTTTTTAAATGTTTTACGATACTTATAAGCCATGTTTATAACCTCCATTAACCTTAACATATTTGTAATTAAAGATTCCCATTTTTAGGATTTGTGATATTATCCTGCCTTATATGGTTATCCGTGTTGGCGCATCGAGCGGGGATTTTTTACAATTTATATAATTAGGTACAACAAATTGAATAAAATCCTTTGCCAAAACCAGTTATATAAGCAGCTGATGCCCATGGCACTTCTACTTCCATGCCATCTTTTAATTCAGCCATAATATTCGTCCAATTCACCATTTCTTTCCCTATATCCCCAAAATCAACAAATACTCTATTTGAAATTGCAAGCAAGCCGCATCGCATTAAATTATCTATTGATTGAGACACATCTTTTAATGGTGCATCAGAATAAACAATATTAACTATGTTAGTATAGCTTGCAACAACCTTTCTTTCTAATTTTAAATTTATATTGTACAGGCAGATGCGATTTTTATCTTTGCAATCCGCGGCAATTTTATTGAATATAACGGCATCCAATGGAGATAATTGCCGTATAATATCTATGTAAGCCGGATGTACATCAACACTCGTATCCACATTCATTGCCTTTGCTATAAGGTTTGCGTATAGCTCCCTAATTTCATTACTGTCAATTGAATATGATAACGCTTGAAGCGCAGGAACGGCAACATAATCTGGTGGAGCAATAATTTTTTCTTCCTTAATATGTT
>CAKSKO010000287.1 GCA_934465125.1 uncultured Eubacteriales bacterium | reverse complement strand
GACATCAACGCTGAACTCAACGTCAAACTTGACGAGGACACACGCAAGGAATTTGAGCGCCAGTCGGGTATCTTGGCGGGTGCCGGCATGGCCGACGCTATGGACTGGTGGAGCGAAGAAAACGTTCAAAAGATTATCATGAGCAACACACGCAGTGCCAACTTCTCAACCCGCATTTGGTCAAACATTGACGTCCTCAAATCGGAACTTGAAAAGCAGCTGTCAAGGGTGCTGATCAGCGGCGAGAACCCGAAAGCGACCGCCAAAGAATTTTACAAACATATGACAAAAGACGTTGGCAATATGCGAGCTGCTGCAGAAAGAATAGCACGCACCGAATCGGCACGCTGTCAGACGCAAGCCACTTTAGAATCGTTCAAAGAATATGACGTGAAGTATTGCAGATGGATTGCTGAACCGAGGGCGTGCGTTGTGTGCAAAGAGATTGCATCCCGTAGCAGCGGTTATGGTAGGGGCGTGTATCCTGTCAAGGACGTGCCCACGTTACCACAACATCCTAACTGCCGGTGTGCACTGTCTGCACACTGGATAGATGAAAAGGATAGAGCAGAAGCATCTAGACTAGAACGAAAGAAAAATACTGAGAAGCGAGTCACTATTAATAAAGAAAAACAGCGTAAACTAACGGCTGAATTCAGAAAGAACGGTGGCAAGGTTTGGCAAGGTAGCGAAGCTGAACACTATTTGAAAAGCCGAGGAGCTGCCGCGATGACTTTAGGTGATGCAACGATTGTCTTACAAAATAAACCTACGATAAGTGAAGTTTTAGAAGAATTGTACCACATTGAACAATTTAAAAACGGAGAAATAGATGACGATATTTCTAAATATAAGGCAGAGATAGAGGCGCAAAATTACTTGTTATCAGTAGAAAAGATGTATAATATACCTAGAAGAGAGATAGAAGAAACTAAAAGAAATTTGAATTACTGGAAAGGGAAGCTGGAAAATGAAAATAAGTGAAGTATATAATACCTCTTTTTCGACTGTAATTGTAACTGATAATAAGCTTCCAGAGAAGCTTCTAGGGAATTTGGTAGTAATAGATAATAGAAAATATAAAGTTACAGGAGTGCCAACTAATGATAATTATTCATTTATGATTGATGAAATGGAAAATTTTAAAGTAGGACAAAAAGTTGAGTTTATTTTATAAGCATTCACATAGAATAATGTGGGTGCTTTTTATTTTTGGAGGAAATTATGGATAATGGAAAATTTATAGATATATGTAAAAATGAAGTGGTTAAATATACTAATGATCATTTAGATAAAACAGATGGTAAACAGATTAGTTCAGATGATGTTTATGTAGTTTGGTTAACTAAGGTTTTACAAAGTAATAAAGCTTTATTATCAACTACATTGTTTGATGGTATGTATTATGAATTAACATATAACGGAGATAAAAACGAATTGTACATTGATGTGTACAAAAGGTTTGAAAATAAAGAATTAACATTAGACGACTAGCGATAGCCGTCTTTTTTATGCCCTTTTTCCTGCTTGCAGGGCAAAAAGAACAACTGAGTAAAACAGGCTCCCAAGCCGGAAAATGCGAGGTAAAAACTTATGGAAAACGAAAATCAAGTAACTGATGAAACAACGGAAGAAACCAAGGCAACTGAACCGGTTGCTGACGAACAAACGGAGAAAGAAGCCAAGGTCGATTCTGACGCGGTTGTTAAGAAACTTCAAAAGCGCATTGGAGCAGAACAATCGAAGAAAAACAGTTACAAAGAACAGCTGGACAACGCTTTGAAGGAAATCGAAAAGCTTAAATC
>CAKSKO010000286.1 GCA_934465125.1 uncultured Eubacteriales bacterium | reverse complement strand
GCGTTATAAACTGTAAAACTTCAACATCGGCAACAGAAGCTTGTACAGTATCACCCGATGAAGTCTCAGACTCATAAATAAAAACCGTATCGGGTTGTGACGCTGTAGCGGCTTCACTGTCTGTATCTGAATTAATATAGGTTTCTAACACTTCACCCATTTTTCAACGCTCCCTTTAAATGTAGGGCGGCATTTTGCATAGGGGAAAACACCGCCCCATGTAGAGTGTAAATCTATTTCTATAGTCCATACGTGTGGACTATGGAAAACAAATATTTAACGAACAAAGCCGTTTACCTTCCACTCGCCACATCTGGCATTATTAACAGATACTTGACCAGAAAGGCGGTAAACCTTGCCAGGCTCAAAAGAGTTGTAAACTTTTTCGTCAGTAACTTTAACTTTTTCAACATCGTTACCGCTCATGATGACCAAGCGGTATGTGATACCTTTATTGCCGTTCACTTCATACGGCGTTGCATTTTTTGTGATAACAGTAACAGTGTCATTCATTACGGAATTAATAATCATAGTCCAAACTTCCTTTCTTGTAAAAAAATTAATATGTAACCTTGCTAATCATAGGCAAGTTCTAAAACAAAGCGAATTTTTTTGTTTTGAAAGTTCGCGTCATTTTTCAAGTGATAAAGTGCAGATTCTAAATCAGTACGTTTAGACAGTATATCGTCAAATGATTCAAATTCACCAAGAGAAATAGAACTGTCAATGATAGTTGGAGCGGGCATAAAATCCGCTTCAATGGCATCTGCTTCAACTGTTTCGGATGCTTCTGCATCGGCATCTGCTTCAATATCATCATCATCATAAGTCGGCAAAGCTTTGCCAAACTCAGTTATTTTGCGAACGGTCCAATCTGGCTGAACCTGTTCAATTTGTTCTGGTGTAAATGTCAGCATAGCAACCAGTTGGGAGCATTTAAACGCCTTAAACTCTTCGCGTAACCCAATGGCCTTATCATTCTCAATAACACCAAATTTTTCGATAACCTTGATATAGTTATAAGTAGCCGCCTTTTTAATCTCAAAAGCATTAAGCGCAAATTCGGCAACGTTCTTATAGTTGTCAATTCTATAGTATTCATTGCGTTGAATCTGCCAGAGAGCGCAACCAATACTAACATAAGCTTCACTTGCTTTTATAAAACCTTTTTCAATAGCGACTTTTAATGAATTAAATGACCTCATGTCACGTTTGCCAAATGTAAGCTGTTCAGCGTTTGCGATATCAGTTATGATATCTTGTTTAGAATCCTTTTTTTCCATAAAATTTACACTCCTTAAAAAATATTATTGCGGAATCTTTGGAACAGCAGTTTTGAAAAATCTTTGACGAATGAAAGACGAAATTTTAATAATATAGTAGGCGCTGCCAGAAACCAAGAAAACTTTTAAAATAATTAATAAACTCATTTGCACCCCCCTAACCTATATTCACAGAATATACGTATAATGGGTAAAAATGATAACCTTGAGAATCACCAAGCCGAACATATGAAGAATCAAAACCGATAGCGTCTAATATGTCGGGATAGCTCTGCTCCATCTGATTTTCGGATAAAACAGAAATATTCATGCAATCCTCAAAATGCTTTACAACTTCACCCGATGAGTCGAGTACCCAAGCATTGAACATAATTTACACCCCTTATGCAGTCCATATGTATGGACTAAAAATCACGTTTTTTCTTTACGCTTTAATTTTACAATAAACAATTGCTAAGAATACGCAATAAAAACATTGACAGATAAAAATATTTGCAATATAATAAGTAATTGTGACAGTATGGTTAAAAAT
>CAKSKO010000285.1 GCA_934465125.1 uncultured Eubacteriales bacterium | reverse complement strand
GTCCTGGGAATTTTCGAAGATTGAAGATAAATATGCAGATTATCTTGGCGCAATAAGCAGGGATGTTGATAACGCCGGAAAATGTATTGCTGTTCTTCAGAGCACGACAGATAAATATCTTGATTTTGACTATTACAGCAAAATTAGAGAGGAACGGGAAGAACTGTCTGGTGCAAGCGCAAATGCAATACGAAGTGCCTATGAATTAATAATGGGTAATATTGGAATCAAGCCAGCAGAAAGTGGAAATATTAGAGCTATAAAGTGTTCACCTTACATATATTTGCAAGTGCTTTATTGTTATCAAGGAGCTCCATCATACAGAGAATCACTGCTGGCAATAGATGAAGCTCAGGGTATTGCACCTGAGGAAATTAGGTTACTGAAAAATATCAACGGGAACAATGTTGTCTTTAATATGTATGGAGATGTTTATCAGCATATTGAAGGTACAAAGGGTGTTGATAGTTGGGATGAATACAGAGAAATTGTAGATTTTGATTATTATGAGATGCTGGAGAATTATCGAAATGCTTCTCAAATTACGGAATATTGTAACCGTGTATTTGGCATGAATATGAATCCGATCAATACTCCTGGTAAAGGTGTTCATGAACTGCATACGAATCCAGAATTCAGAAATGAAATGATAACACAGTTAATGGATACACAAAGGGCGGGGCTTGCTGCAATCCTTGTAAATGACGATGCGGAAGCAAGGAGTCTTATGGACATGTTTTCCTCGTATGAGCAAAAGTTCCATGATATGACAGATGAAGAATTTAGTATTCATAGAACCAGATGGAATATCATGAGTATTGATGATGCGAAGGGACTTGAATTTAGTTCTGTAATAGTTCTCTCCGGTCGAATGAGTAGGAATGAGAGATACATTGCGTTTACGCGTGCACTTGATGATTTGTATATTTATCCTGATTTGATAGATGTTACCGGATTTGAGAAGAAACCAAGAAAAAAGAAAGACGGTGAACAGGAAAGCGGTAATTCTGAAGCGCAGAACCAGAAAACAGAAGATTTGAATCGGGTGGCGGAAACTGTTGTAAATGTAAAAGACAAGCCTAAGCATGGGGCAGAAAAAGTTGAAAAGAATCATTCAAAGAGTGCAGTGAGAGAATATTTCGAAAGCAACGGATTGGAAGTAGTCGATAATCGAGACCTGGGTGGTAGGATTTGGGTTATTGGTGAGATAGTGGCTATCAGGAATATAGTAAACGCCGCAATTGCTAAGTTTGGAATATCTGGAAAGTATGCATCAGGAAAAGAGATTAAGAATAAAAACGGATGGTGTACGAAGACGGATAAGTAAAACGAAATTGAGTTTGAAACATCAACATAATATTTGCAAGCATTTTGCCTGACAATAGGTTTTCCTAATCATTCAAATAGAGGTGGAAAAGATGATTTGGTCCGACTATTATGAAAAAATAAATGACTGGGCGGTAAGCACTGCCGTAAGCAAGATATCATCCTTGGAGGATATGGGGGCGCCGGATGAAATTGTCGACGCACTTAACATCATCGCCTTTGAGGACGAGAAAGGAGCTACCAGACTCCTTAATAGGGCTTTGCAGCATGGTGTAAAGTTTTCCGGAGAGAATCTTGCGGATATCGCCGGCCTGTGTGCATAGGAAAGTTTTGAGACCATTGGTCCCTGACACCATAAAATCGGCGCTAAAAGCTGATTAATCGATTGATGATAGCTATATACAGATAAGTAAGAAATAATAAAGCAAAGGAAGAAAACATTATGGGATTATTTGATATTAACGATGAAAAACTTCAGGCAATTATGCAA
>CAKSKO010000284.1 GCA_934465125.1 uncultured Eubacteriales bacterium | reverse complement strand
ACAATGAATATCAAAACCCTTATGAGAATAATATTGGCATTCAACCTACTGATCCTTCTAATATACCAGAACAAGATATTGGCCTGCCGGATGGAAAAGAAACGAACAAGAAAGAACCAAAACAAAAATTTGTGACCCAAAAAACAATGGCGGTTATGATGATTCTTTGTATTTTATTTTCATCGATACTGGGTTTTGGGGGAGGAGTTCTCGCATCGCAATTTGGTAAAACGTCTGGTAGCGGCGTTACGATAAAAAGTGCTGAGAGTTCGTCGGCGACACAAACATCTGTTTCTGGAACTTCCGCGGCAACAGTTGCGGCGTCAGTAGGCAATTGTGTTGTTGAAATTACGACAGAAAGTGTGACAACAGGCAGTATGATGCGCCAGTTTGTAACAGAGGGTGCCGGGAGCGGTGTGATCATATCGGAAGACGGATATATCATTACAAACAATCATGTTATTGATGGCGCAAACAAAATCACTGTTACATTAAAAGACGCAACGACTTATGACGCAAAACTGATTGCGACAGATTCCAAAACAGATATTGCGCTTTTAAAAGTAGAAGCGAGCGGGCTGAATGCGGCGGTGTTCGGAGATTCTTCAAAGCTTGAAGTGGGTCAGACGGCGATTGCAATCGGAAATCCGCTGGGGCAATTAGGGGGAACCGTTACCAGCGGGATCATCAGCGCACTCAATCGTGATATCACGATTGAAGGCGAAACGATGAACCTTTTGCAGACAGATACCGCGATCAATCCCGGCAACTCCGGAGGCGGATTATTTAATGAAAAAGGGGAACTAATTGGGCTCGTTGTCGCGAAATCAACCGGTGAAGATGTGGAAGGACTGGGATTCGCGATTCCATCAGAATTGGTCAAGAGTGTTGTCAGTGAACTTTCGGAGTATGGATATGTCAGAGGAAGGGTAGAGCTTAATATGTCTTTACTCAATGTCAATACAACGCAGATGGCCATGATGTATCGTTTACCTCAGACCGGCGTATATGTTTCAAAGATAGAAAGCGGATCCTCGGCGGAAAAAGCAGGTTTTCAGGTGGGAGATTGTATCATATCGGTCAACTCCACTGCGGTGAGCACGGAAGAGGAAGTTAATGCCATTGTAGATAAAAGTAAGGTTGGGGATACGTTATCAATTGTTGTGTTGCGCAACAATCAGAAAATGACGTTAGATCTTACCTTAGAGGAATATACACCAAATACTACTAAATAAAAATTTTTATCTACAAAAAAGCTGTGGAACAAATCTCCACAGCCTTTTGTTTATCATTTTATGAATAATAAAAAACTTGAGAGCCATACTAAAGTAGACCGAAAACAAACTTGTTTTCTTGGTCAGCAGACTGTATTTCATACAGTAAAAAGCAATGAAATGATTGAGGTGAATGGAAATGAATAACAATGGTGCGAACTATAACATCAAATGCAGTGTAAATCAGTGTAGAAATCATAGCAGCTCTGAAGAGTACTGCGCATTAGAATCAATTAAAGTAGGAACTCATGAATCGAATCCGACGATGTGTCAATGTACTGATTGCGAATCTTTTGAAGTAAAATAAGGTTAGACAGAGAAGAGAAACCGTGCAGAAGCTTAAAAACAGCAGTTGCACGGCTTCTCTTTTCTAATATAGACTCATGTGTTATAATAAAAAGATGTCGGATGGATTGATAATTTTGTGCGTTTAGAGATTTTGATTCAGTATTTACATACTGTTGAGAAAATGAAGGATAAGATAAAATCCTTGCAGTACAGGAGGAATTTGGTTGAAAAAAAATGATCTCAGGGAGATAACCATCACAGGGATGACC
>CAKSKO010000283.1 GCA_934465125.1 uncultured Eubacteriales bacterium | reverse complement strand
GTGCTACGAAGAAGGCAAGGGCGTTGCCAAAAATCATAAAAAAGCAATAGAGCTTTACAAAAAAGCTGTATACCAAGATAAGTTTCCATTTGCAGAGGCACAATTTGAACTTGCAAAGTTATATTGCGACGGAAATGGAGTAAAAAAGGATACATGTAAAGCGTTTGACCTTTTTTTACTAGCTGCTGAGCAGGAACATACCAAAGCTCAACTATATGTTGCTAAATTTTTATCCGATGGAACCAGCACGGAAACTAATGAAGAACAGGCAGCGCATTGGTATATAAAGGCAGCAGAAGCCGGCGATGTTGAAGCATTATTTGAAGCGGGACAGTGCTATGAGTACGGAACCGGCGTTGAAGAGGACGATGTCAAAGCCATATCATTTTACCGCAGAGCCGTTGAAAAAGGTCATAAGGACGCTGCAAAGCACCTGCACAAGCTGGAACGCTCAATGACGCTCAACAGTGAACTTGAAGAACAAATCAACAAACTCACTGAGCAGCTCAGAGAAAAAGAGCGCGAAAGCGAAGCACGCAATCAGGATAGCATGATACTGCAAAAAATAATGAGCAATGTGGATTCTATAATGAGCGATGTGGGTTCTATTAGGTCTCATATCACCACAACTGGGGACGACACCCACAGAAAAATCGTTGAAATTTTAGATATCACAAAGGAAACCAACGTTAACGTAAAGTCCCTGACAGACTATATAAAAAATGAACTCCCCTCAAAAATCGCCAGCCTTCGCACCGAGTTTGGCGTAGATACGATTTCGGAAAGCGAACTCACAGAAGCCGACGAGAAAAAGATTGGAGAGTTCTGTAAAACAGTTAGGGCTGTTATTGAAAAGCAATTTGACGAGAAAAATGACCTTATCAGGCAGTCCCGCAAAAATCTTAGCAATAGATTCGGAAACGTATGGGGCAGGCTATGTCAGGAAACGCAGAACTCGCTTGTATCAGGAATGACGCTTTGGAAAGCGTACAAAAACATTGACGACCCAAATTTCGACTTCTCGGGGATATGCATTCTTGCAACGTCTGCCCTTGAGAACGAACTGCGAAAGATTTTCTTTGAGAAATTTCAGGAGTTTGTGAAGAATCAAACCGGTGGAAAAATCAAGCAATATCCAAGCATTTTAACTTATAGGAAAGGCACTAAACTGATTGCGGGGAAATCTGAATATTTTTCACTGGGGAAAATGCCTTTTCTGTTCGGGCAGATCGGGAAAGATCCCTCGCTTGAAGATCGCAGGGATATTGATCGTTTAAATGACTTTAGGGAGAAATACCTAGCGTCAATAGTAGATTCAAAAAAGATGAAATATAGCGGGTTCGCCTCCTTCAGCGAATGCTTCACCAAGCCCTTCTTTTCAAAAAACAGCGAATTGAAAAAAGAAAAGAACTTCCACGTTTATTACAAAGGAAGCCTGATTTCTGAATTTGAAGATATCAGAAACAAATACAGAAACAAAAGCGCACATCAAGGTGGACTCCGAAGGGATGAGGCTCGTGACTGCTGCAATCTAGTTTTGGGGCAGTCCATTATGGAAACGGCATATTCACAGGACAATGATCTTGAACAGGTTCTTGGGTTGATACAGAAGGTTTATTATCTGCTTAAACAATAAAATGCCATCCAGCACATAATTCACCGGTTAATACATAGTTGTCCCCGCGTCTTTAACGAGACGCGGGGACAACTTTTTCCGTAGGATGTCAAATAGCCTTACAACATATTTTTTAAATAATATGTCGCAAACAGCAATAATATTACCTATGAATAAAATGAAAGGCAAAAAATCTCTCCACCTAAAACCATATGGGCCCTCTTAT
>CAKSKO010000282.1 GCA_934465125.1 uncultured Eubacteriales bacterium | reverse complement strand
GAACTAAATAATCCGGATATTTATTATTGGGCTGTAGGCAAAGGAGAATTGTTTACAGAATATCAGCAGTTAATTGAAAAATATGGATTAAAGGATAAGATCACGTTATTAGGATTTCGAACCGATATTGTAGAATTGTGTGATGCGGCAGATTGCTTTGTGCATCCATCTGTAAGAGAGGGATTAGGAATCGCACCGTTAGAGGCAATGGCGGGTGGTTTACCTTTGATATCTTCCTATGTAAATGGAATAAAGGATTATACTGAGAATGGCGTAAGCGGTTGCTGCTTGATTGATCCTTTGTCTGTAGAAGAAATGAAGAAAGCTATTCAAAAGATGTATGAAAATGTGGAATTTAGAAAAAAGTGTGGAATAAATAATTTAAAAACCGTAAAAAGATTTGATATTAAGAATACGGACGAGATTATGAAGGACATTTATTCTCAATTCCTATAAGCAGAAACGGTAAAAGATTTATGAAGATATTAGTACTATCATATGAAGCGTGGAATGATATAGCAAACGGAAATAATGTAACATCAAACTGGTTTGAGGGAATGGACGCCGAATTTGCAAATATTTATGCAAGCCCGGGGGAACCTTATAATCAATGCTGCCAGAAATACTACCAGATCACTGACAGTATGATGCTTAAAAGTATTATATCCGGAAAAAAAGCAGGAAAAGAAGTAGTTTGGTTACAGAATACATCCCAGGACAAAAATTCATTAGCAGAAGAGGAACCGCAAAAATTATATAGATTCTTAAAGTCTATAAGTGGTGATTGGCTGAGATTTCTTCGAGAAGTATTGTGGTTGTGGGGAAAATACGATATTGAAGGAATGAAAAAGTTTATTGATGAATTTCAACCGGATATTATATTTAGCGAAAGAATGGCATCTTGCAAGATGCTTCGATTAGAAAAGATAGTATCCGGAATATCGAGCGCTTCCCTTGTGGCATTTACGGGAGATGATGAATATTCCCTACGACAATTCAAATTTTCTCCGCTATATTGGATCAATCGTTTCATGGTACGGCGTAGATTGCGAGATATGGTCAAAAAATATAAGATATATTATACGCTGTCTTATGAACAATTGGAGGATTATAAGAAACGTTTTGGCTGTAATATGAAAATATTGCAGAAATGTGGTACACTCGTAAATGATGAATATATAGCCAGACCGATTAATTCACCGATTAGAATTATATATGCTGGAAAGCTTTATATGAATCGGTGGAAAGCATTGATGGATATTGTAGAGATTTTAAGGGAAGTTAACAAGGATAGTGTTAAAATGGTACTTGAGATTTATACAAAAGATCAGCTTACAAAGAAACAAAATGCAGTATTAAATGATAACATCAATAGCTATGTAAAAGGGGCAGTGTCACAAGAACAATTAGTGGAAATATATAGAGAAGCCGACATTGCACTGCATACGGAATCACAACAGTTAAGCCAGAGGCTGACAACCAGATTATCGTTTTCTACTAAAATAATTGATTGTTTATTTAGTGGATGTGCAGTTCTTGCATATTGTTGGAAAGAACAATCGGGGTGGACCTATTTAAAGAGAGAAGATGCAGCAATTTGTGTAGAATCCAAAGAAGAACTAAGGAGTAGCCTGCAAAAGCTTTGCGATCATCCGGATCTCATTGAAACATATGCGCAAAAGGCTTTCGTATGCTGTAAGAAAAACCATCAGAAAAAAATAGTTCAAGAAAATTTATTGAAAGATTTTGAAATGATATGTAATAAATAAAATATAGGATGGAATGTAATGGATAAATTAGTGAGCGTGATTGTTCCTGTGTATAATGTAGACAGGTATCTCGG
>CAKSKO010000281.1 GCA_934465125.1 uncultured Eubacteriales bacterium | reverse complement strand
ATTTAACGTGCTTTAATATCGAAGGAGAGAAACTGCCGCAAACCCTTCCAACGATATCTGTTTTTGATACCATTCCTAAGACTTCGTACCGACTATCAATTGAATGGTTCCTGTTATCCCCCATTACGAAAATTGTTCCAGGTGGTACTTTATATGTAATATTGCTGGTTTCATCTAAAGCTATCATAGGGTCACTTTGTTCAAAATTGAGATATAGCTCTGACTGCTTTATCCCGTTTATAAAAACAGAATTGTCCTCATAGTTCACAGTTACAATGTCCCCTTCAACAGCGATGATTCGTTTAACTATATATTCACCTCCTATAGGCTTTTTTGAAATATCAATTAAAACTACATCACCTCTCGAAGGATGGTAATTCACCTGGTTGATCAAAAGGATATCTTTATCCATAAACGTTGGATACATAGATTCGCCGCCTACGATTGCAAGTCGTATAATATGTGTGTTAACAAAATATGCCACAACGACTAACAAAATCAAAAGAACAATCTTTTTTGCATCATTCCCCAAGCATTTCTTGACTGCATTTGTATGAATATGTTTCATAATTTCGCTCCATGGATTTGGAACTCAATACCACCGTCTTCCGTATGCGAGCGAGATTTGCGCCTCGCCCGCATATGAGAAGAACTTCATCGTCCTGATTTACATAAGTTCTTCCGGTACATCTGGTTGGTAAATCATGAACATACAAGTACTACTTACACTTGAAATAGCCAGAAACATGGCGGCGCTTGCCAGCAGAGCGCCTAACATTATCATAGCATTATTAACCGTTGCTTTCATAGAGTTTCCTCCTCCCTTGCTTATTTATTACAGCCAGAAGCATTGAAAGGCCCGCCATGCTGCTGCCTGCAAAATATAAATTGACCCATTGATGATGGATGTTGAATAGGAAAACCAGGGCAACACACCCAAGCAAGTTAATTAGGGCAAGCACTATGCTATTCCGGCGGTTCAGTCTACCTTGGCATTCCTTTATTGGCTTATTTGCTGCTGCCACTGGAGAAAAAAGTAAAATGATGACTAGATTCTCCAGGCAGGTAATTATACGCATCTTCGTTGGGATTACATACAGTTTCTCGATTAGCAAAACAAAGTAAAAGAGCAGAGAGAATGTAAAAATACAGCGAAAATGTGTCTTTGCGTGGTATCCGCCTCCGGACAACCGGAGCGGCACAAAACCTGCCAGATATGGTATCCATAGAAATGGTTTCCCACAGGTCGCAGAAATAATAATCAACGCCACGACACCGGCCAACGAGGAATACAGCAGCTCAAGGCCATACGCATAAATGTGGGCTGCCTTAGATTCAATTATGCGCTGATTTACCATTTTATTGGCTGTTTTTCTGGCCATTTCATGAACCATTTTCCTTTCCCCTCCACATCTTGATAAACCCAATGTAATTCATTGAGGATGATATTTCAAGGGGGGTGGCATGAACGACATCCCAGGCGGCACAAACGACACATTCCACCTTGAAATAGTAGTTTAGCTATTATATAATAATAGTAACAGTAGCTTAATTTCTCGCAGGAAAATAGATATAATATCCATAAAAGGATGAAGATTGCGAGGGGCTACTGTGAGTCTGATAAGGGAAAAGATCAGCATCATGATTCGAGAGAAGCGAAACAGCCAGAACCTAACACAAGAGGAACTAGCCGAGAAAGTGAACCTTTCCACCGGAATGATCGGGCAACTCGAGCGTGGAGAGACCATGCCCAGCGTTGAAAACCTGGATGCAATCATTCTGGAATTAGGAATAGATCCCAGGTCTTTATTTGGAGATGCACCACCGTCAAATACAGAGTTAGCGGAATTATACATGATTGCTTCCCGAATGAA
>CAKSKO010000280.1 GCA_934465125.1 uncultured Eubacteriales bacterium | reverse complement strand
TATTACTATAGACGGTGAACTTTATGCGTTAGGTTGGTATGGTAATTGTGGCTGGTATGGCTTTTTATCGGATCGTGAATTGTCAGGATTTAGAGTTAGAAAAGGAAATATATTAATCGGAGATAGCAGGACTATAAATGGGATATTTAAAGAAGCAAGATTTAATGGGTGGACCCAAGGGGAGATTTTTATCGTAACTGATAAACTTGTCCCGAATGCGAGACGAGATGATTTTGAACAAAACGAAGCGTATTATCAACTTATAGACGCATTAAGCAATAATGTTGCTGTTAATATTGCAAGAGCTATACGTGAAGCATCACAGACAAGAAATAGTCCATCAGCAAAAGTATTTAAAGAGGTAGATAAAAAAATATCTGAAGCAACTGCGATAGTTTCTGAAGGGTTTAATTCGTCTATAGATAAAGACAAGATTGTAGAAGGATTGGAAACGACAGTTGAAAAACTAAAAAAAACAAAAGTAAAAGATGAACTTATGCCTCGTAAGGAAGAACTTCGTCAAAAGTTGGAAGATACAGTTGAACAAGTTGCTTCTAGTAATAATTATAAAATAAACAAAATAAGCTCAGGAATTGATAAAAAAAGTAAAAATGTTTTAAAAACAGTTAGCGATATATTATCAAAAAAACTTTCAAAGTTTTTGGTCGATGAAATTATAGAGGAAATTATAGCAGAATTAAACGGAAAGTAGGATAAAAATATGGAGATATATCCTTCGGAATATCAGCAGTTAGAACTTAATCGGTATGAAAAAATATTCGTGCGATATGCGAGTAATGATGAAAATTACGGATTTGTTCTTTTGAAAATAAATCCAGCTATGCTTAGTGGAGAATACTTGCATGCGATTATTATGTCACGTGGCGTAGTTCTTTGCAAATTCTTACCATTAACAGATCCATCAATTTTTTCAAATTTTATTGGCCCTTACATGAATGGAGTATTTAAAAATACGGTAGAAATAGTAAGTCAAAAATTAAAAACCAATAAAGCCTTATTGAATGCAAATGGCGAATTGACGGTAAGGTTTGCATATATTTGTGTGTTTCCAGAAATAAAAAAAGCTGATATTGCGTTTAAGGATATGTCAGAAGTAGAAAAAAATTTTTTAGAGAATCATTGCTTATTTGTAGAAGAATTCACGAATTTAAGAGGCAATTTCAATAAAATTTTTGGACACTTTTTAGATAGACCAAATGTGCCGTGTGCAGAAAAATGTATAAAAATCAGTGATAAGAATGTTAATTCTATCCTGCATAGAATTGCCCCGGAATATATAACAGTAAGGTTTGCAACAGCAACAGATAATAATAGTAAACCGGGAGCATCACAAGAGTTATTGGTTGTTTCAGAAGATGATATTGCAGTTAGAGCTTTTAGATTGGAGCCAGAGCAGATAAATATTGTTAATAAGATGAGCAAAGGTGATCAATTAATTTTGGCGTGTGCAGGGAGCGGGAAAAGTGTTCTTTTGATATCTAAGTGTTTTAAAGCAGCAAAAATGAATCCAGATAAGAAATTTCTCATTACCTGTTTTAATCGCAATCTTCAATCATTGTATACTTGGTACATAGAAAGAGCTGGTCTACAGGAGAGAAATGTTGAATGCTACACATTTGATGGCTTGTGCAAGAAATTGCTTGAACGAAACACACTTTTTTTACCCACTGGGAAAAATGCCATTGAAGCAAGAAGGCTGGCTGTAATGACGGCATTATCGAATGGAAAAATAAAAGATAGGTATTATGGGATTTTTATAGATGAAGTTCAGATGTTCGAATCATCATGGTACAAGTTTTCATATAATCTGTTGGAAAATAAAGCCACTGGTGATCATATTTTTGTGATTTGCGGAGATAAGA
>CAKSKO010000279.1 GCA_934465125.1 uncultured Eubacteriales bacterium | reverse complement strand
CTTCTGTACCAGATTTTCCGTATGATAATCATTTCCTATCGATCTTACTTCATATTGTAGTGATTGCAGTGTTGCCCGCGTTGATTGAGGAATTTGCGTTTCGTGGGGTTGTGTTGGGGGCGCTTAGAAAATTCGGCGATGGCTTTGCGATTTTAGTTTCTGCGGCACTGTTCGGGTTGGCTCATGGGAATATTCAGCAAACACCGTTTGCGTTTATTTTAGGCATTGTGTTTGGATATCTTGCAGTTAAAACAAACTCTTTGCTACCCTCAATTCTTGCGCACTTCTTCAATAACTTTTTGGTAATTATACTGCAAATTGTATCGCATAACACTCCTCAAAACGTTTCATCTATTGTAAATAGTCTCATATTTTTACTTATCTTCGTATTAGGAGCATTAGGCTTATTTTACATCCTCAAGCAGGATAAAACATTCTTTTCGATTGCACCATCTGATTGCGCACTTTCCCTGAAAAAAAGAATTAAAAACGTCGTGTTTAATGTCGGGATGGTAGTGGGACTAATTGTTATTTTTATAGAAATGATTACAATATCGGTATCATAAATGCAAGGCTTAGAGAGAGAGGAAGCGTTTATGAGAGCTGCACTGGAGTATGCGGTCGCTTCCGGAAAAGAAAACGAGGTACCGGTTGGGGCAGTGATTGTAAAGGATGAAAAAATAATTTCTGTCGGGCAAAATCGACGGGAACAGGGAAAGAATGCATTGTATCATGCTGAGCTAGAAGCGATTGATAGGGCATGTAAATTGCTGGGTGGCTGGAGACTTTGGCAGTGTGAATTATTTGTTACGTTGGAGCCATGTGCAATGTGCGCAGGAGCGATTGTAAACGCCAGAATACCCAGGGTGGTTTTTGGAGCGTATGACCGTAAGTCTGGGGCATGCGGTTCTGTAATTGATGTATTTTCTTCCTCTGTTTATCATAAACCGGAGGTAATTAAGGGTGTTTTAGAGCAGGAATGTTCGAAACAATTAATTGCTTTTTTCCGAAGACTACGCCAAACTAAATCAAAATAAAATTGTATCAAAAAACAGCTGATCGAAATTTTGATCAGCTGTCATTTTTTACGGTTTATTGTTTTTACATTGAGTATAAAGAAAATACGGTAAAACCAAATGTTTGCATCAAGCTATAATTTTTTAAACTTAAAACTATTTGATCGTGGATTAATATTAGATTTCATTTCTACCTTCAAGAGCTCTTGCCAATGTGATTTCATCGGCGTATTCCAAATCTCCGCCAACAGGGATCCCATATGCCAACCGGGTCACTTTGATATGAAGTGGCTTTAAAAGCTTGGAAAGATACATCGCCGTTGCTTCACCCTCAACGGTTGGATTAGTTGCCATAATCACTTCTTTGACAATTCCATTCCCCACCCGGTTTAAAAGTTCCTTAATACAGAGTTGATCAGGTCCAATACCATTTAACGGGGAAATTACTCCATGTAGAACATGATAGAGTGCTTTAAATTCATGGGTGCGTTCAAGAGCCATTACGTCGCGAGGATCTTCTACAACGCAGATCACAGATTGATCTCTTGCTGAGTCAGCACAGACAGAGCAGATCTCAGAATCAGTAAGATTGCAACAGTGTTTGCAGTAATGAATTTTTTCATGAGCTTCTAAGATAGCGGATGCAAAGTTTTCAGCTTCTTTTTTAGGAAGTTTTAAAACATAGTAGGCAAGCCGCTGCGCTGTTTTTCTTCCGATCCCTGGAAGCCGTTCAAACTGTTCCATAAGCTTTGTTAGCGGAGTAACATAATAACCTGCCATCTTTAAAAGAGTTCCGGCATATTGAGCCCGCTGGATATTTTATCCATTGTCTCTTGTTTGATTTGTGTTGCGGTGCGTAATGCTTCATTTGTTGCAGCTATAACC
>CAKSKO010000278.1 GCA_934465125.1 uncultured Eubacteriales bacterium | reverse complement strand
GATGCACTCCTTTTTGAGAGATTGAGCCCATCCACTGCATAGCGGAAGAAAAAGAGTTTTTCTATGAACAGAAGGGATCTTTTTTCTGCTTTTTGAGACCCCTAGGGGCTGACAGTCTCATTAGTTCTCCTTTAGATTTTGATACGTCGTTTCAAGGTTACAGAATCAAGAAAATGAAAGAAACTAAAATGGGGGAGTTTATAGAATGAAAATCTACTGATACAAAGGGCGATGTAACTTAATAGGGAAAATGTTAGAAACATTAGAAAAAAGATCTATCCGCGCATGACGTAAAAGGTGCTTGCGGAAAAGCTACAACTTTTAGGGCTCGACGCCGACAGACTAACAATCCAGCGCATTGAATCAGAAAAACGGTTTGTTGCAGACTACGAGGCCCAATACCTGTCTCAGGCATTGGGAGTTAGTCTTGACGAGCTGTTTGATGAGTAGTGGACGATAAAAAATTTAATTAAGACACCAGATGGAATCTTCTCAAAACGATATGGTTTATAGCTGGTTTATTTTTTTACTTCTTCACTTTATGTAAAATTTGGCCTTTGTCCAAAAGGAGCTCTTTTTGTTGCGTCTAGGCAAAGAAAGCCGTATAATAAAACAGTAAAGAAAAGCGAAAGGGCGAGAAAGCAATGAAATTAGGAATTGAGGGCGATTTACCTGATTCTATATCTTAATATCACTCCATAAATACCGACAATTCTTGATTTCAGCGCATTTTCCGCACAAACAGCCACTATAGAACTTCATGCAATTCCGTACTATTCCACGCCGAAATGGTGTATGGAAAATCGGATTGCAGGCGCGAAAATGACACACTACTACTGCCCCAAAAAATCGAGTAAAAGTTCTGATGAAGCACACAACCATCGGCATATCCGATCAACGGTCATGCCGATGGTTGTTTCATTTTTTGCTGCATTTCGGGGCGAATATCGAGAAAAACATCGCCAGTACGCCGCTTGCTTTTCCATCCTAGTATAAGTTACTCCACGCCTTTATAACGGCATTGGGTGTGTAGTTTAAGGGCATAATCGACATTTACGAGCGTCGTGCTTGTTCCGTCAAAGTTTATCTGAAATTCCTTGTCGAATTTTGCATATTATAAGTTATAACTCATGAATTTATATTTTCACCGTTGAGTTTCAACCGTAAATGTGCTATACTATGGTCAGCCACGGAAAGGGGGCTAAGATTTATGATCAAACGCGAACTGTATATGAGCCGTATCCGTCCTTTTATCGGAACGGAGCTGATCAAGGTCATGACCGGTATCCGCCGTTGCGGAAAGTCAGTCATGTTGGAGCTGATCAAACAGGAACTCACGGAGTCCGGTGTCAGCCCGACACAGTTTATCTCTATCAACTTTGAAGATATGAGCTATTCCCACCTGCAAACCGCGCAGGCTCTACACGACGAGATCACCGCAAGAGCCGCAGAAATAGAGGGCAAGGTTTATCTATTCTTTGATGAGATACAGGAGGTCAAGGACTGGGAGAAGTGCATCAACTCTTTTCGCGTTTCGCTGGATTGTGACATCTACATCACCGGCTCAAATGCAAAGCTGCTGTCTGGGGAGCTTGCGACTTATTTGGGCGGTCGGTATGTGGAGTTTGTGATCTATCCGTTTTCTTTCGGAGAGTTTATGGAGCTGTATCGTTCGATTGCTCCCAATGCGTCCATTCAGCAGTGTTTTCAAAAGTACCTGCTTGCCGGAGGTATGCCCTACCTCGCAAACCTCCGTTATGCAGATGCTCCGTCTAAGCAATATCTTCACGATCTGTTCAACTCTGTCCAACTCAAGGACATCGTGAAGCGGAATAAAATCCGGGATGTTGATTTGCTGGAACGGATCATTGCCTATGTGATTGCCAATGTGGGAACGACCTTCTCTGC
>CAKSKO010000277.1 GCA_934465125.1 uncultured Eubacteriales bacterium | reverse complement strand
GAGGAAAATATTATGTTTGATTCGTGGGATTCTTTAAAAGAAGCCTGTTTAGATTGTACGAAATGTGATCTCTGCCAGACGCGCCATAACGTTGTTTTTGGCGTTGGAAACACTGATGCAGAAATCTTGTTTATTGGAGAAGGTCCTGGAGAAAATGAGGATCTACAAGGGGAACCATTTGTTGGTCGAGGTGGAATACTGCTCGATAAAATGTTAAACGCTATTGACCTTGATCGAAATAAGAATATTTATATCGCCAATATTGTCAAATGCCGCCCTCCCAAAAACCGTGATCCCTTTGAGGATGAGCAAATCGCTTGTATGGACTGGCTTAGAAATCAAGTGCTTTTAATAAAACCTAAGATTATCGTTTGCTTAGGAAGGATTGCAGCGATGAAAATTATGAACCCGAACATTAAAATTACAAAAGAACACGGGATTTTTACAGAAAAAAACGGAGTTCTGATGATGGCAACATTACATCCCGCCGCACTTCTTAGAAATCCACGTCAAAAGCCTGATGCATTCTCTGATTTCCTGAAGCTGCGAGACAAAATCCACGAAATCTGTGATCATACTTACTAAAATATATTCCCACAACTTTCGTTCGACTCCCAACCAATTTAAACAAATTGACTAAACAAAAAAGTTATAAATAAAAAGCATTATGAGCTAATAAGGCTTGTAATGCTTTTTGTGTCAATTTTTCCTTTTTCGCATAGCATAAAGTATAAGAAGGAGGGAATTTACATGAAAAATGATTTTTTTGTTGCTCGTTACTTCCTTGGAGCAAATTCTCCAACCGGTTTTGTTTCAAGGTTTGATTATCTGTACCAACCCGAACAGGATTGGTTTGCATATATCTTAAAGGGAGGCCCTGGAACTGGAAAGTCCACCTTAATGAAACATATCGCAAAATATGCGATAGATCAGAATGTAGAGACTGAATTGATTTACTGTTCCTCCGACCCCTACTCCCTTGATGCTGTCATCTTTCCTGATTATAAAAGCTGTGTCGTAGATGGAACCGCTCCGCATACACTGGATCCAAAATATCCCGGCGTCAGCGATACCATTATCAATCTCGGACAATGTTGGGATCCGATTTGTATCATTGAAATGAAAGAAGAAATTATCACCTTAACAAAACGGAATTCTTCCTATCATCAGAGATCAAGCCGATATTTAGCAGCCTGCGGCGCTCTCGATCGCGACAGCAATAAAATGGTACAGCCGAGTATTCAAACAGAAAAGCTGTTGAATTACACTCAAAATCTCTCTAAAAAGCTTTTTGGCGCATCTAAAGAACAAAAAGGGATGGAAACAGTACGCTTTTTAAGCGGTATAACACCAGATGGTCTCGTCGTATTTGAAGACACCTTATCCATTCTTTGCGACAACATTTATATCATTGATGATGAGTATGGATCTGCCAGCAGCATTCTTCTTGCCCAATTAAGAGATCATGCTCTTTCATCTGGTTTTAATACCATCACATGCTATTGCCCGATGGACCCATCCCAAAAAATAGAATTCTTGCTGATTCCTAAACTAAAGATCGCTTTTGCTGTTTCCAACAGCTGGCATCCATTATCCGGAATCGAAGCATTTAAGCGGATCCATGCAAAACGTTTTTCAGATTCTGAGATGCTCTCGAGCCGTCGCCAAAGGCTGGGATTCAATCGCAGAATGGAGCGCGAATTATTAAACGAAGCAGTCAGTAATCTAAAAAAAGCAAAAGAAGTACACGATGATCTTGAGAAGCTCTACTCAGCTTGCATGAACTACCATTTGGTAGATCAAATTACAAATCATTTGATTAACACCATTTTTGGCTAAAATATTTTACCTTAAAATAAAGAAAAGCAAAGGTGGAATACCCCCTTTGCTTTTTTGCTTAATAAAATCAAGTGT
>CAKSKO010000276.1 GCA_934465125.1 uncultured Eubacteriales bacterium | reverse complement strand
ACCGATATCTTCATGAAATAGTGTTTCTTTGATGATTGTGTAATCCATAATGCACCTCCTCTGTGTGTTGTTGTATCTGATATGATACTACGATTCACTGAGGAAATCTTTGGTTTTTCTTGGTTTTTTGCAATATTTTATCAAAAAATGCCGACTACTTCTACTTTTTCACTGCTTTTTTTGAGGTTTAGCTGCTTTTTCATCCGGTCCGCAACACAAAAGATAAATTCTTTATTCGTAGGCATTCCGGTTTTGGAGCTGACCGGATATGGATAAACTTCTGCTAAATGTTCCGCATTTTCAGCATTGCCCCAGATGCTCTGGATCACATTTGTAATATTTACTGCAACAGATTTGGTTCTTGTTGCGCCGGTAAGCTCGGCTACTCTGGGATAAATATCTCTTAAGAGATTATACGATTTTTGACCGCCGACAATCACAAACAAAACGGCTAACATCAATTGATTAAACCCTTTCATACCGGAGGAGATCTGAAGATCCACTGAGAAATATTCATACAACGCATCCCATATTTTGGTATTCTCGTTTCTAAGCTCATCAAGCGACTTTCCTTTCACTTGCTGAAGTGCTTCGATTCTTGCGTTGTGTTTTTCATGTATCTCATAAGCTAACTTAATCATATAGAAAATTAAAAACAGGCCCAAAAACATAATCGGAATTAAAATAATTCTGCTGCCATAATCCATAGGACGAAATTTAAAGTAAAAATAAATTGAGACAATAGACAACCATAAAAAGGCTATTAGAAAGATAACTTCTTTTGTATCCATCATTTTCTTGATTATTTTCATGATAATAAATTTTGAACAGACTAACGCCACACAAAAAATTAAATAAACAGAAACAACGATTAAATCATAAATCTTACTACTTTGATTGTTTCTCATAATTATACCAGCTACCACTGTTGCAATAAAATTGATAAATAAAAGAATCAAGTGAAAGAAAAGCAACGATAAAATAATAACAAGCAAGTTTTTCGTACGTTTACTACGATAATAGAAGCAGACCATACAAAATATAACTGTCAAAACCGATAACATTTCTTCGGGAAATAATAACGATGCCGGTCCAATTATCACTAAAAGCAAAACAAGAAATATTCCAATATTTTTTACATTTTCACGCAGGCTATCCTCTTTTCTTCTTTCTTGATAAAACAGCAGGTGATATGTCGTTCCATCGATCAGACATTTTAGAACACACAACAACTTCATCATACACTTTTCTCCCTTCATTTTATGGTATACTGTATATTTTACCATAATTTAGGGAAAATCGCAAAGCGTCTTCGGGATAAGAGCGTTTTTTCTTCTCCCAAAGACGCCGATAAAACTAATCAGCTACTTTTTACGGCAAATTTTTATAAGGTCATATGATATCATTTAATTAAATATCATTTCTCATTAAAACATCCAATGATCAGAAATAAAATCCGCCAAATCTTTTAACCATTGCGGCCAGTCCATGATCGTTCCTCCTTTACAGCAAATTTGTTTGGAATTCCTTACATTTACAAATTTACCATATAATGGAAAAATAATCTGTCAGTTTCCGCCGTCGTAGTCTGTGAAATTGCGTCGAATAAAAGAGAAACTGGATTACTTCGGTCGTATTTCACATATCCTTTTAAAAATAGTTATAAAAAAATAAAAACGCCCTTGGGACAAGAACCCTTTTTCTTCTCCCAAAGACGCCGATAGTGTTTGTCTGTTGCGATAACATAATAAACTTTCATTATCTTATAATTTTAATAAATTAATAGATTTTCCTAAATTCTCCAATGATCAGAAATAAAGTCCACCCAATCTTTCACCCATTGTGGCCAGTCCATGATCGTTCCTCCTTTATAGCAAATTTGTTTGCAATCCCTTACATTTACAAATTTACTATATAATAGAAAAATAATCTGTCAGTTTCCGCCGTCGTAGTC
>CAKSKO010000275.1 GCA_934465125.1 uncultured Eubacteriales bacterium | reverse complement strand
ATTACGTGTACGATTTAATTTTGGTGCGGGTGACAGGACTTGAACCTGCACGGGATTACCACTAGAACCTAAATCTAGCGCGTCTGCCAATTCCGCCACACCCGCTTCTACAATTTGATATTATACAGTATATAATCTTAAAAATCAAGAACTTTTTTAATAAATAAAAAAGATCAACAGAAACCAATAATAACTGCTGATCTTTTTGTTTCTTTCAAAAAGGTTTTAGCATTCTTTTAATACGTTACGGTAAAGCTTAATGTACTCATTTGCAGAACGTCCCCAACTGTTGTCACTATCCATCGCGCGTTCTACAAGAATCTTCCAGCCCTTTCTTTGATGGTATCCTTCTATCGCACGACGAATTCCTCCGAGCATATCGAATGCATCATAGTTTCTAAAAGTAAAACCATTTCCATTTCCATCCCCGCTGTCGCAGATAGAATCCCGTAACCCGCCTGTTTCACGAACAACAGGAATCGCTCCATACCGTAAAGCAATCATCTGAGAAAGTCCACACGGTTCACTTTTCGATGGCATTAGGAAAATATCAGATCCTGCATAAATCTTACGAGAAAGCTCCGGTATAAATCCGAAACATGCAGTCAATCTGCCCGGGTATTTCTCCTGCATCGCACGGAAAAACATTTCGTATTCCCAATCTCCAGACCCCAGAATTACAAACTGTACATTTTCTTCCTGCATCAATTGATCTAAAGCACTTTTCACTAAATCAAGACCCTTGTGAACCACCATACGAGTGACCATACCAATCAGAGGAATATCCGGATTCTGTTCTAATCCCAAACGCTCTTGCAGCGCACATTTATTTTCAGCCTTTCCAGCCATATCATCAACAGAATAATTTGCATATAAATCACGATCAGTCTCGGGATTATAATTTAATGTATCGATTCCATTCAAAATACCGGAAATCTTCCAGGATCTCGCCCTTAAAATCGGGTCAAGCTTGTGCGCAAACCATGGATCCATAATTTCCTGTGCATAAGATGGACTGACTGTTGTAACTCGATTTGCTGTTTCAATCGCGCCTTTCATAAAGTTGACGCAACCATCAAACTCTACAATAGAGGTTGCTTCCTGCGGTATTCCAACAATATCTTCTAAAATCTCTAGACCATATTTTCCCTGATACTGAATATTATGGATGGTAAATACTGTCTTAATCCCCTGGTACCATTCGTTATGTGAGTAAAACAAGCTGTAATAAACCGGGACTAAAGCTGTCTGCCAGTCATTGGCATGCACAATATCCGGTTTAAAATCAATATGTGGAAGCATTTCTAACGCTGCTCTTGATAAGAACGCAAACCGTTCTGCATCGTCATAATGACCGTAGAGACCTTTTCTTTTAAAATAATATTCATTATCCAAAAGATAGTAAATAACACCCCCTGATTTCGCTTCAAAAACACCGCAATACTGTCTACGCCAAGAAACCGGCACAGAAAAGCTTGTAATAAATCTCATAGAATCCTTTAGTTCCTGCGGGATTTCATCATATAGCGGCATAACTACACGACATCCAACCAATCTCTGGCGTAAAGAATGCGGCAAAGAACCTGAAACATCCGCCAAACCACCAGACGCTGCAAACGGCAGTGCTTCACTGGTACAAAATAAACACTTCACACAAAAAACCTCCTATGATCTTAATCATCCAACTAGCAAGTATCACCAAAACCCTCTAAACACTAAACCATACTCGCCTTACTGATATAGACAGGATAGGATTGGAACCCCATCAACGTTCTCTCATCTTTAATAATAACATCTTTATCCGAAATGACATAATTTAAGCTGCAATTTTCTCCAATGACAGTATCCTGCATCAATACACAATTCGAAACCTTTGCCCCTTTTCCGATATGGACCCCTCTAAATAATACACAGTTTTCCACTTCGCCTTCAATGACACACCCATTCGCAATTAGAGAATTTTTTACAACCGACCCCACTCCAT
>CAKSKO010000274.1 GCA_934465125.1 uncultured Eubacteriales bacterium | reverse complement strand
GTGGGAACAGTTTAAAGTATCTCTGTGCGGAGAGTCGCCGCTATCTGACTTTTGAGTAATAAGTCGGAGTGGAATCACGGAACCACCGCCTCCGTCCCAAGAAGTTGGGGCGGATTTTTTATAGAGAAATGGGGGTGAAAGTAGATGTTTGAAAAGTTAAAATCCGAATTGGATTCTATTATGGAACGAGATCCTGCTGCGAGGTCAAGACTTGAGGTATATTTTCTTTATTCTGGGTTTAAAGCAGTGAGAGCATATCGGAAATCCAACTGGTTTTTTCGCCACAATATGAAATTTATTGCAAGATTTATTTCGCAGCGCTCAAGACATAAAACGGGAATTGAGATTCATCCAGGAGCGACAATCGGAAGAGGTCTATTTATCGATCATGGAATGGGAGTAGTGATTGGAGAAACGACAGAAATTGGAGATTATTGCACAATTTATCAGAACGTCACCCTTGGAGGAACAGGTAAAGATACAGGAAAACGGCATCCAACATTAGGAAACAATGTTTTAGTAGGGGCAGGGGCTAAGGTTTTAGGACCGTTCCAAGTTGGCGACAACGCGAGAATCGCTGCGGGAGCGGTAGTGCTGAGTGAAGTCCCGGCAAACGCTACAGCGGTCGGAGTACCAGCACATATTGTAAAAGTAAATGGAGTTAGATCTGAGAACTTGGATCAGATTCATGTTTCTGATCCGGTCGCTCAGGAATTCGAACTTTTAGAGAAACAAATTTCACAAGTTCATCGCATAGTATCATTCATGCGTAAGGAAATAAAAGGAGAGGATCAAAATGAAGATTTATAACACGATGACAAGGAAAAAAGAGGAATTCGTCCCGATTACAAAGGGGCAGGCGAAGATTTATGGATGCGGACCGACTGTTTATAATTACATTCATATCGGTAACGCAAGACCCATTTGTGTTTTTGACACATTGAGACGTTATCTACAGTACCGCGGATATGATGTTACCTTTGTGCAGAACTTTACAGATATTGATGATAAAATCATCAAGCGTGCAATCGAAGAAGGAATCGATTATAAAACAGTATCCGAAAAGTACATTGAAGAGTACAAAAAGGATGCGAAAGGCCTTAATGTAAAAGAAGCAGATATCGCTCCTAAAGCGACAGATAATATTAAAGGGATTACAGATATCATCGCAAGGTTGCTTGTAAAAGGATATGCGTATAAGCTTCCGAATGGAGACGTTTATTTCAGAACTAGAAAGTTTCAAGAATATGGAAAACTATCGCATCAGCCGATTGAGGAGCTAGAATCTGGTGCGCGCATTGCTGTAGGAGAACACAAAGAAGATCCTTTGGACTTTGCTCTCTGGAAATCAGCAAAGCCGGGAGAACCTGCTTGGAAGGCATCATGGGGCGTTGGTAGACCGGGATGGCATATTGAATGCTCAGCGATGGCGCAGCGCTATTTAGGGAAAACGATTGATATCCATTGTGGCGGACAGGACTTAATTTTTCCACATCATGAAAATGAAATTGCGCAGAGCGAGTGCTGCAATGGGGTGCCGTTTGCAAATTATTGGATGCATAATGGCTATATCAATGTGGATAATCAAAAGATGTCGAAATCAAAAAATAATTTCTTCACCGTTAGAGACGTTGCAGAAAAATATGGCTATGAACCGGTCCGCTACCTAATGATTGCATCACATTATCGCACTCCGATTAATTATAGCGAAGATATTTTATTGCAGTGCCAATCTGCACTCGAGAGATTGTATCATTGCCGCGAGAATCTCTGCTTTGTCATCGAAAACGCAAGTGCCGCTCCCGGAGAAGAAGAGCAAGCGTTTTATTCCTTGCTAGGAGAGTATCGCACACGCTTTATTGAAGCGATGGACGATGATCTCAATACAGCAGACGCTTTATCCGTATGGTTTGATTTGACACGCGAAATTAATACAACTATCAATTTAACAAATGAAGTCTCAAAAGAATTGGCGCAGGCGGCGTTAGAGCTTTTTGATGAATTCGCCACAGTGTTGGGG
>CAKSKO010000273.1 GCA_934465125.1 uncultured Eubacteriales bacterium | reverse complement strand
TAATTTTTCAGTAATGAGTGAATCCAGATTACAACTAAAATTCCTAGCGCGACTAATTCACCAACGCTCATGTTCTCTTCCCTTCTGGCTCTGTCCCCTGTATCAGCATCCACGCAAACACTGATAATGCCATTGCTCCTGCAACCTGCAGTCCGTCCCACTGCCAGAACGGCAGGTATGTAGCAAGGGTGCCTATGATGACAGATATGATTATGTTACGCTTCACAGCTTGCCTCCTTTCTGCTACCTTACCCGGTAGCCTTCTGTCTTTCAAAATTGATCCGGGACATTGCCTGGTCAACACGCTCCTCGACGATCTTGGCTACCTGTTCTTTTGGAAGCTGATCTATTGTATACAGCACGCCATTTATAAAAAATCTGGGAACGATTTTAATTTCCATCCACAATCACCTCCCTGTTACTATGGTATGGATCATGGTTGTACGGAGTTACTTAAGCTTTTTCATAACCCCTGTCCGGTTTGTGTACGAACGGTTCTGAGCTTGTTTCTCCTGTTTTCTTACATCTCCAAGCAGCCGTTCCAGATCACTGATCACCTTCCGGTTCTCTTTCATCCAGCTACAGATCGGGGCGGTTGCTTCTTTTATGTCTTTTGCCTTTCTCCGCTTCCGCCGTATATCACGCAAAGTAAATCCCTGGCAGATATAGTCGTACTGGCTGTTTTCGTTAAGCTCGATATTATGTAAAATATCCTGTGTCTGGCGATCCATATCATTTTCTGTGAGAATTGCCAGCCGATTAGACTCTTCACAGGTGCGAAGAAAACTCAAAAAAGCATTTAATTCAGTGCTACAGTTAGCTATTTCAATCACCTCTTTCTGTCGAAATATCTCGAACAGTATTTGTTGACTTTAGTATTCCTTTCCCCTATTCTGTAGATACAGACACCGCCATGTCTGAATATCAATTTTTAGGAGGTATTTTATGGTATTAGCAACCAAATCTTTTAAATTTTTCCCTCAATTCAGTGTTAGTTTTGGAAGCCAACATAATCCCCGGGAAGATACCAGTTCCACTATATTTGTTATGGACTCATTACTATATGTAATGGATTTGTATCTTCCAGTAAAAGCTCAAGACCCCGCACTTATCGCCTTCGACTCCCAACGCAATGGTCCTACAAGTTATTCAAATATACGTATTATTGCTTTGAAAGTCCGCTCTCTAGGTTGGTCCCAAATTGCATATCAGCTTGCCCATGAAATGTGCCATTTTCTTATCCCTGGTACTGTAGTTCCCGAACTGCGGTGGCTGGAAGAATCCATTTGCGAATTATCTTCCTTCTTTTTTCTTCCAGAGCTTTCAAAATTCTGGAAGCGCCTAGATATCTCTTTAACGACTTCTGATGGTGCGCTATATGCTCCACAGTTTGAGGAATATGCTTTAGAGTCTCACGCAGATGCAACAGTCCTGGATTTAACTCTTTTCTCAACAACCTCAACCGAAAGTGAATTGCCTTCTTTGGTTTCTGATTGCTATCAACGAAGTAAAAACAGATATATTTCACTTCGCCTTCTTCCTATTTTTGAGCGCTTTCCCAAAACTTGGCACGCAATTCCATACTTATCAAAAATTCCTGCTCAGCTTTCGTTTCCTGATTCTTTAGCAAAATGGATAAAACTCTCTCCCATGGAGTCACGTAACGGTCTGCAAGAGCTGGCACTTGTATTCGGCGTAACAGTTCCTCTTGTGTAGAAAATAGGTTGGACTTGTAATGCGGTATTAAAAACGCATACACCGAACAAAGTTTATCCTTTAACGCATGATCTAACATTCCACATAAACTAAGTCTCGCCATGCTTGGTAAAATCTCATCTACACAAGGAACATATCCGGATGCCCCTGGCGGACCTTCTGGGTGTCTATCCCAATCCCAATGCGGAGTAGAAACCTGCTTTACACTTTCACGTGTATCTTTCAAAGAAGTAATTTCTTTTTGCTGACTTCGAACTGCCATTTCGAGGTCAGCAATTCTTTTTTCTAACTCTTGAAATTTTCTTTTGGAAATCCACA
>CAKSKO010000272.1 GCA_934465125.1 uncultured Eubacteriales bacterium | reverse complement strand
GGCTTAACGTCAGAAAAAAAGGTAATGGTTTTACACCTTCTTGAATTAACAAGGCTCTCAAACCTCAAATGATATGAGGTTATCACCGAGCCAACACATTTTGCGAAATGCGGTTAACAATATTCCGAAGTTATAAAGCAAAAATTTCTATCTATTATAACACACCTTTCCTCTGGAAGAATATAATTTTCTTGTCCTTCCAGATTTATCAAAAAGATTTTTGAATAAAAACAAAATTCATATAATTGCGCTACCTGATCCTCCGTAAAAAAATGCTTTAAATTTAGCATCACGAAAACCCTGATGCCGCAAATAGAACTGAGTGCCCTCAAATAATCAATCAGGCGTTCCAAGGGATTCTCTCCATCCACTGCAATTTTCACGTCATATGCTTTTAATAACGCCATTATGTCTAAGTCGGTTTCAGTCGATAACTGATAGGGCACAGTAGCTGTCATAGCCTCCATAAATTGCAAGAGCTCGGAACTGACCATGCTATATTTTTCGTACATGAGATTTTTTACATTCTGATCCAACTCATTTATACTTTCATCACAATCCCATGTTATATTCCAAAAAAACAGTAAAAGAGCTTATACATATTAATACAGGTAATACAATTGACACCAATAAAAATACATCCAAAAAGGTACTGTCCTTATATCTGTCCACCATGCGGCTGTATAGTTCACTGCTTCTGACCGGCACACTGCTCGCCGGCATTCCGCTCATATCAAAAAACGGTCTGCAACGCACGATCGGGGTTCTATACGGACGAAAAGTATCGGTTCTGATCATCATCGTGATTCCATCCGTACTCATTTACCGTCCGTTTTGCAAATATTTATGTCCGACCGGTGCGATCAGATATTTAGCAGTTAGACCGCGTATTCTTTGAGACAGCCTATTAGCCGTAAATAAATGAGACACAGGGGATTCGACTCTACGCTCCGGTCGGCGCATTCCAAAGTCCACCGAACCTTGGAATGCGCCCCCCGACAACTTGATTAAAAGGTAGTTGCCGCTCATTGACTTTGTAACGTCAATTTAATTTAATAGAAACCATATTATATATTTTGCAACATTGCTATTCTACTGTATTTACTACATCTAACAACCATTTTATAGTATCAATTTAACAATCCATAGATTATCATGTTCAATAAGATCAGCACTACCATCACCGGAATAACATATTCTCCGGGGCGCTTCTTCATTTTGACAATCTTTTTACGCTTCTTGCCTTTTTTCTTCGGAGCATTTGCTTCTTTCCGCCGCTTTCCTTCGATTTCATCCCAACATGCATTAATATATGCCTGCTCTCTCTGCTCCCTTGTTCCTTCAACTTGAAATTTTGGAAGTCGCTTGATAAGCTTGGGTCCGTATATATAGAGCCAGAGGATGATAGCTGCACATGTGATAGCCAGGATTATCTCTGTCGGTGTCAGATGTATCATGTGTATCATGTTATACCGCCTTTGAATTGGATGATATTACTGTATCTTTTGCTCTGTCCGCTTCTTGCCTTGCTATGGACAACAAGAGCTCCTTTCCGCGATCATCGGCTTTCCGGTAATATGTGACTAGCTGCTCCTCTGATGCTGTTAGCTTGGATTCGCGTTGCACTTCGATATCAAGTAGATAGTCGGCTGATATGTGTAAGTGTTCTGCAATGAGCTTTACTTTTTCAGCTGTCGGATATGCTCCAGCTTTCCATTTTGACATTGTCTGTTGTGCAATTCCGATTTCTTTAGCGAACTGATTTATGTTACTGTTTCTTTCTTTTAATATGGTTTCAAGATTTTCATAGAACATTCTTTCCCCCTTTCAAGTTTTTTACAACTTTTTTTGTAAAATGTATTGTGACGCAATTTAAGTTGTGCTATACCAAAAGAGTAGTGAATGTGTTACATAAATAGTTGCAGTTAACCAAAATTATAACAAAATCAATACTGCAATTCAACTATCTGTACAACAAAACAGCACCTAAAGGTAAATTAATTTTATAGCCTGCTATTTTAAGGATGTTCACTCTTTTCACAGTTTCTCTCAATTTTTCTTAGTTATCCACATTAG
>CAKSKO010000271.1 GCA_934465125.1 uncultured Eubacteriales bacterium | reverse complement strand
CCCTATAACTACTTACATCAATAGAGAGTCTCGACGTGCAATTTGCGTTTGAGACTTTATTTTTTTGAAAAATTGGTCGTTTTTTAGAGTTAATTGCTTGCATTTTTAACTTGAATTTCCTGATGCTTTACCCGCACCATCAGATAAAGACAACATACTATGATTGGATGTTGTCTTTTTTATTTATTCTGATAATAGAGATTATAGAATAATTATGATATAATATATCCAATTTTTGGAGTAAAAATTAAGGAAGGACAAATTTTATTTACTATTTTTAGATGGTGCGAAAATTGTATTGCAATTAAAGAATATCACCTATTTAGGAAATGGTCATAAACTTTCTATTTCTTATCGCATCAAAACAGAGCAGTATACATACGATAATTCCCTTTCTTTTTGTGTGATGGAAACGATGTATGCAACCGGTCCAGACTGGCAAAATCACTTTGACAAAATCGATGATATCAAGGTGATTGATGACCTGGAATCTGTAAATGAGGTTCAAAATGTAACAACTGCAACAGTATGCGGGATTTTGTTGGGAAGTGACCAAAGAGTACTGGAGACACAAAAGTGGTTAAACGCAACCTATGACGGAAGATCGGGATATACAAGGATCCCGGAAAACGGAGTCCCCGGGGTAGTTGTATCTGAGGCGTTGGTTACAGCGGTACAAATTGAACTGGGGATCAACGAACCGACAGGATATTTTGGAAGACAAACTGCGGCTTGCTTTGCAGAACAATGCGGAAAACTCGTAAAAGGTCAGCAGGATACCAATAAACCTTACATAAAAATTTTACAGCATGCTTTGTTTTGTAAAGGATACAATCCAACAGCGGTTACAGGAACCTTTGCAGATAAAACAGCTGCGGCTATTCTAAAATTAAAGCAAGATGCAGGTTTTTCCGGGACAACCGACTCCTCTGTCGATGCAATGTGGTTCAAAGCGATATTAAGCAGCGACGCCTATATCTGTGTCAATAAGGGAGATCCAAAGATTCGGCAGATACAGCAGGAGTTAAACAAAGGCTATTATCAGTATTGCGGTATTATGCCATGTGATGGACATTACTCCAGAGATACAAACGAAGCCCTAATTTATGCTTTGCAGGCTGAAGAAGGTCTAGATACGGATACGGCAAATGGATATTTTGGACCTACAACAAAAAGACTTTGCCCAAATCTTCCAATTGATATAAGGTATTCGTCTGATAAGTTAAAAACGTTTACAAAAATTCTACAATATTCTTTGTATTTTAATAAGGCAGAAGGGTTTACTAATATTACTTTTAGTGGAACTTATGATAACGTTACCAGAACAGCTGTCCAAAAATTTCAGGAGTTTGCTTGTTTAAGTCCGGCTGATGGCAATGCCTCTGTTGGGACGATCATGTCTTTGATGGTTAGTACAGGCGATCCGGATAGAAGCGCACAGGGGTGCGATTGCGCTACACAGCTCGACGATTCTAAAGTAAGTGCTTTATATAACGCAGGGTATCGGTATGTGGGAAGATACCTGACGGGATATGTTGGCATAGGAGTAAGAAAAGATTTAACGTATGAAGAATTCAAAACGATATCTGATGCAGGGATTAGAACATTTCCGATCTATCAAGACGGAGGGTATTATAAAGAGTATTTTAATAAAGAGCAAGGTCTTACAGACGCCAAATTAGCAATTGAGGCGGCGAAGAATATATATATTCCAGAAAACGCTATTATCTATTTTGCTGTTGACTATGATTTTATGGATGACGAAGTTACAAACAGAGTGGTTCCTTACTTTGAAGGCGTTTATGAAATTATGCAAAACAGCGATTATAGAGTAGGAATCTATGGTTCTAGAAATATCTGCTCCAGAATATCAAATCAAGGCTATGCTTGAAGCAGTTTTGTCAGCGGAATGTCAACTGGTTTTAGTGGAAATTATGGTTATCCGCTGCCGAGCAACTGGGCATTTGACCAGTTTGATGAATATACGTTTTCAGGATCAGGTGTTAGCTTCGATTTGGATAAGGACGCTGTTTCCGGCAGAGACAACGGTGTTTTATTAGGAGCTTCGGAATTTAA
>CAKSKO010000270.1 GCA_934465125.1 uncultured Eubacteriales bacterium | reverse complement strand
GTTCCTTGTATACCCGTTAAGAGGTGTGACCATGGATAAAGAGAAGAGGGATATAGTGCATCACCAAATGGTCGGACATGAACGATCAGAGTGTTAATTCCATATTTTTTAGAATCTTCAATAATACAATCAAACTTCTCTTTGAATGTTTCTTCATTACACTCTTTCCCTTTTAGATCGAGTACCATGAATGGAACCCAAACAGCTCGCATCTCTGTGTTGGGAATTGTATTGGTGCGAACAATTTTTGCATTTGCTTCGCCATTATCAGTTTTAGATGAATTGCTAGCAGATGGCTTGGTACCATCTAAATGCAATTGTTTGCTTTGTTGCATTGCAGCAAAGATTGTCCCAACTAATAAACAGATAGCTAAAAGAAAAGGAAATATTCTGTAATTTACCTTACCCTTCATATTTTACGCTCCTCACTCTTTGAAATGCATATGATATTATTACATTCTATTTATAGTGAGCACAAGTAAAAAAAAGACCTGGTTTTATGGTAATCTCTAAGAGAAAGATTTTGCAAATGCGGTGCTTTTATTTTTATAATATAAAATAATTATTTTAGCAAAAAAGTCGTATAAACAGGGTTGTGGTCACTGAAACAGAAACCGGTATCAATAACCGCAGAGCCTGTGGTTTGCATGGTTTGAGAAACAATAAAACCGTCGACCGTTGCCGTAAAGCTTATATCTTGATTATAAACCTTACCAGTATCTCGGCAGGATTTAACAGGGAAAGCAACAGGGGGAACTAAAGTAAAATCATCAGGTATCAGTTCTGTGGGGATTGATTGCGTCCAGGTGTTAGTGGAATTACCAGAATCGGCAGGCAAATCCTTGTTAAAGTTTTCTCTTGCTAAACAATAGTTGCCGATAGAATATTCTTTTTGCATATCTTTAAGCAGAGTTTTAAGCTGTTCATTCGCTACAGTACCGTCACTTGTATAAGCAGACAAATGCAAATTGTAAACAATTAATTCTTTTCCGTTTTCACAAGATCTGCGGTTAACTGAATAAGTGCAGTCTAAATCTACGATTTTCATCATTTCGCTCTCGACCGGTAGTTGCCTGAGTATAGCAGAGTTGATATCAAAGCGTGAAAAGATCGCCAAGCCGGAGCGGTTTGCGCCGTGCGGAGAAAATATCGGCCAAAATAAATAAGGACTGTCATAATTTTGTGCAAAGGAAGAATTAAATTTTTCGCCGGATCCATCTTTTAAAATATAAAACTGATTAATATTGTAGCTACAGGTTCCCTTAATATCTACTTCTTGAAAAAGATAGATATCAGAATTTGACAGGAGCGCAGTATCAAATGCCCCTGTAACATTTCTCATGCTAATTTCTTTAGAACGACAGCGACTTTCTGATCCACCATCCATAAAAAATGTAAAATCATTGCTGTAGGTGCCAAATCCTATATTATAGGATAAAATTTTAAGTTTTTTATCTATGGGAGCGATAGTTAGCCTTCTGCCTTATTTACATCAAGCTGTTGATTATCCTCGATACGTTTGTAAGATGAAAAAACATAAACTACGTAACCACCGATAAGCAAAGGTAAGCAGATAATTATAATCAAAACGGTTTTTAGCATTTTTTAATGATCATAATTCAAAATTATTTTAAATTTAATGCATTTATTATGTAACTGATAAGAGTTTGTTTATTGCGGCTATATAAATTTTATTTCAATGTTTTTTCTAGACAGAATAATGTGAATAAAATTCACATTGTGTGTATACTTATATTTAAAATTATATTTTTTATATTATTTTTGTTGCTGTCCTTTTTGGACTGCCTTGAAGGAAGTATTATACTCCAAATGAAGTTGTTTCTCTTGTTGCATTGCAGCAAAGATTGTCCTGACTAATAAACAGATAGCTAAAAGAAATATTCTGTAATTTACCTTACCCTTCATATTTTTACGCTCCTCACTCCTTAAAAAGTGTATTAGGATCATTATATTCTATTTATAGTGAGGACAAGTAAAAAAGACCTGATTTTGTGCGACTGCTTATAATTAAGAAAATGAGCCAATCCGGCTCACTTTCTTTATAGATATTTTTTGA
>CAKSKO010000269.1 GCA_934465125.1 uncultured Eubacteriales bacterium | reverse complement strand
TTGAAATATGAACACCGAAAGCATCATCCGAAAGGGTGGTGCTTTCTTTTTAAAATTAGGAGGAAAAATAGATTTGGGAAATTTTTCAGCAAGATTTATCTGATATTCAGGTGAATTCAATTATCAATATATTTTGGATTGCGATTGTGTTGGATACCGTATTAGGATCCTTGCAAGCAATCAAACACAGAAAATTCAATTCAGCTTTTGGAATCGGTGGGGCATTACGGAAAATTGGAATGACTGTATTCTTTACTTTATCGATGGATTGTTGCGTGTTAATTTGACTCCGTTTTTTCCGAAAACGTCCTTTGCAAAAACATATGAAATGTTTGGATTTGAAATGGTATGCTCCATCATGAAGACAACGTTTTGTGAGTTTATCTTTTGTTATTTTAATCAATTGAGTAAATGATAGATATCTTTAAAATCTATATTAAAATTAGTTTATATCTGATACTAAAAATTATTTTTAAATAAAAAGAGACACCAATTATTGGTGTCTCTTTTAAGATTATTTTATTAGTGAGTATATTCCTCATTTGCCTTTTGATTCCAAAGCAATAAAATTAATACCATCGCAACGATACCAGAGATAATCCATATGCTATAAATAAAGCTATTACCAAGTTGTACTTTATATCTACCAAGGAATGACATCAGAATCGCTCCTAAATAACCCATTGCACCGGTAAACCCAGTTGCAGCAGCAGCAACTCTTTTTGAAGCGGATTCAATAGCAGCAACTCCACCTATCATAACAAGCGGACCATATGTAGCGATACCCAATAATCCGAACAGGATTAACTGCACAACATTTGATACATTTTCTGGTAAAGCAATAATAGGAGCAACTCCTGTTTCTATAGAACAAATCAGTCTAAGTCCGATAAAGCAAAGGGTAGAAACTAGGAAATAAATGAAAATAGCAGGGGCCCTTCTGCCCTTAAATAATTTTTCCGAAACCCACGGAATTGATAGTGTTCCTAAACAACCACACGCCGGTACAATGATTGCCTTTATTGCACCTAAAGAGTCGTTTTCTAGCATCTTTGGAAGCCAGTCAGTGGGCCCAACTCTCATAATATAAACGCTGATAAATGCTAGACTTAAAATCCAAATTGTTTTACTGCGAAGAATTTCTTGCTTAAATACTTGAAACTGTGTTCTATTATCAATTTCTTCTTCTTTTTCTTCTGCCTTTTCAATTTTAACAGCAGTCCCTGCATAGGTTTCAACATCTGGAAGACCAACTGTAACAGGCTTATCTCTTAATAGAATAATTGCAACAATTGCAACTGAGACCGAAATAAGAGCCGGAATATAGAAGACTGCCTGCCCGTTTAAAAAAGTAATTAAATATGTAGCCAATCCTAAAGAAGCAGCGGAACCAAGTTCATGAGATGTCGACCAGAAAGACCATATTCTTGCTCTGTTTTTATTAGAATACCAGAAAGTAAGAGCTTTACTACACATTGGGAAGGACGCAGCTTGAATGAATCCAGATAATCCCCATGATGCATACATAATTGCAACCATACCGGCTTGTGAAACAGATCCGCCAGCGAAAAGATTACACGCTAAAACGATTCCTAACGGAAAAATAGAAGAAATCGCAACAGAAAGAGGAAGTCCAACTCTTATGTTTAACTTATCAGCTAAAATTCCTCCAAGAAGTTTACCAACTGCATAACAAAAATAATAAATCATACCTAGTGTAGAGTATACCTCTGTGCCTAAATGAAAAATATCTTCTATTCCAGCGTGTGTTCCGCTCCCAGGTGCTCCGTTAAAACCAATAGCGAGCTGCTTTCTGCCCAGATAGGAAGAAAAATACAAAAGGTATAAACAAACGAAAATTGCAGGTTGCAACCAATGATATTTCTTTTTTATTTTGTTGGGATCTTTCATAATGGGTTTAGGGTTAGGTTCAAAAAGTAAATTTGCCAAAAATCCTTTTTTCTTAGTTTCTGTGACGGTATTATGTTCCATGTTGATTTCGACCGTATCATCATACTACTTTGCAGTTAACCGATAATAAAGGTCCTTCCACTCCTTTTTTATAATTTTGCCATTGTACACTTT
>CAKSKO010000268.1 GCA_934465125.1 uncultured Eubacteriales bacterium | reverse complement strand
TCCATACTTTGCTTCATTTGCCCCAAATTAATACAACAGACGCATTTTCAAATCAGGTCTTGTTCGATATCCTGATCTACTTTGGACTTCTCTTATTCCTTCTTGTTATCCATCACTTGCTCTCCAAGAAGCAAAGTAACATTCTTAACAAATTCCCTTCTCAAAAAACCGTAGCCTTCTTTCTAACACTCTTCGCATTCTTTTGCCTCTCTACTTCCACTATCATACTTTCTGTTGGAACCGCTCTGTTCATTTCTTATCAAAAAAGCAGCAAACATTTTGCTCCTTATGACGTCACGGTACTGCAATGCTTTTCGGTAACAGAAGAAAACTCTTTCTATGAAAATATCCCACTATCGAAACTCGATCTTCCGTATAAAACTTTTACAAAAGAGCTTCAAATCTCCTCTTATTATGTTAACCATGATCTCTCATTCGAAAATATTATGCATGACGATCACAAGCAATCAAAGGGCTCTATTTTAGAAGACTACCGTGCCATTCCTCCCGCTGCAATCTCCTTATCAGACTATAATCGTTTGATGCGTATGCAAAACCAGCTTCCCTTAACACTTACTGAAAAACAATTTGCAATTAACTGCAATCGAGAAGAATTAAAAGATCCCATCAATCACTTTTTACAAGAGGACGGGACACTTCTTTATGAAGAGAATACGCTAAAAGCCGCTTATTCGAGCGTTCGGACTTTTTCACTTGACACAGCCAAAGAACAAAACACACCGGCGGTTCTGATTTTGCCTGACTCTCTTTTAAAAGGTACTGAATTAGAATATCAAATCATGACAATTAACTATTTGTATCCAAAAGACCAAGCTGAAAATTCATTCTATGAAAGCATACAAAACAGCCCATTGACAATTGTTTATACTACGAAACAACAAGTTCTAAGTGATTTATTTTCCAGCCAAGCAATCAACATTTCGCTTTTATATAATGCAGGACTGTCCTTTCTCTTTTTAAGTGGATTGTTACTATGCCTAAAACTGATGTTTGATTTTTCTACATACGATCTAGCGCTTTCTTTTTTTCATTCTTCAAAAAACTAGCCTAACATTTATAATACCTTCTGATAAAAAAGTAATGATCAAATTGAGAGTTTGCAATTTGATCATTACTTTTTTAATAGGACAACCCCTTGCCTCATAAAGTAAAATGAGGTGATTTACATGGATAAAAAAATCTCGTTTGATAGAGAATCCATCTCCCCTATGGACCAAAACCCCTGGAAGGACACAAAGGTAGACCAAATCTACGACACCGGATTACAAACAGAAAGCGGATATCGGATTGGAATCATTGAAGAGGAACTGTCAAACGAGGATCAGAAACTCAAGCTCATGATCCTTTGTTCGACCATAGAGCAAATTATCCGAGAACAAAGCGGAGAAGAGATCCATGTTAAGCTCTCCCCACTTTAAATTATGGAAGTAACGCACCAGGAAGCCTTTTATAAATTTCATCTGCAATCTCTTTAAAAACCGGCCCACAGCTTTCTCCTCCTCCAACCCCATTTTCTGCAAGGATAACAATTGAATATTTGGGCTGGTCTGCCGGATAAAATCCTGCACACCATGCCTGATCTACCGGGTTCCCATCGATTTTCAGTCCCGTTTCTGCGGTTGACGTCTTTTCAGCCGCCTGAACATATTCCGGTTTGCCTTTATTACTTGTTCCATATTCTACCGACGCCTTCATCCCTTCTTTTAACGTTTCCGCTGTTTGTTCTGAGATTACTTTCTGACCTTCTGGGAAATCATTTTTTTGAATAAATTCTAAATTTTCATTTACGATGCCTTCTACTAGCTTTGGTGGCTGATAGATACCTTTTGATGCAATCGCATTAATAAGACCAGAAATTTGTATTGGCGTTGTTAAAAGTGAGCCTTGTCCAAATGAAAAATTTGCCCTCGCTTTTTTATCGATGAGATTTTTTTCCGACGGCAAATTGCCCTCATCTGATAAAAGGCCAGGCGCTAGCTCCAACGCATTTCCAAAACCGAATGATTTTGCCATTCCTAAAAGCTGTTTAGGGTCTATATTTTGTGCAAGATTAATAAAATAGGTATTAC
>CAKSKO010000267.1 GCA_934465125.1 uncultured Eubacteriales bacterium | reverse complement strand
CAAATGATCCGGATTCGCCAGAGAGTGCATATCAAATTTGTGCACAACTAATGCAAAAAGCATTCTATGGTTTTCCTGCTGTTGTGTGCATCCAGAATGATGGGAAAGGAGAAAAACTTCACGCTCATGTTATTGCAAGCAATGTGAATGTCATTACTCACAAGGGGTTCGATGATATACAAACATCTCATTGGTATCTTCAAAAAAATGTTGATAAAGTTTGCAAACAATTTATTGAAATCGATCCGGAATTAGAAAATTCGAGAGATAGAGTCTCTAGAACGGAACGTAGAAAACGTGAGGAAAATATCAGAATAAATGAAGAAAATGCAAAATTACCTTTGAGTGAAAAAAAACAGCTTAAGTACATATGGAAAGATGATCTGAAAGCACGCATACGGCAAGTAATGAAAGCGAGCATTAGCCGCGATGATTTCGTCGAGAGATTATTTGATATAGGTGTTGCTGCGGAATATAGAAGCACTAAAGGACATGGCGATTTTTTCGTTTATGAGCTGATGGATTCCTCAAACTTTCCGAATGAAGAAAAAATCCCAATTAATTTAAAGTGCAAGTCATACAAATTGGGGTCGGAATACGATATTTGTGAGCTGGATAATCAGATAAAAAGTAATGTTCTACGAAGAACTAAGCGCGGGAAAAAAGATGAAGTGGTACTGACAGAATCTTCATTAAAAACAACAGACAGGCAAGCTTATACTGAACCACAAAAGAAAAGTACAAACATTTTGCAGAAAGATCGCGAGGATATGCTTAGAGCTGTGTTGGAAGATATCGAAGATGTAGATTTTGATAATTTGAAAGTAAAAGATTTTGAGGCATTTATAAAAAGGGGGTGAGGCCTATGTGTGTGATTGATTAATTCTTAATGAAGAGATTTTTATTTTAATATGGAAAAGGAGGATTAGATGATGATTGAGAAGATTTATTATTTGATTTTTTTGTTATGCGCTATAAGAGCCATAGCCTGCTCTGATGAAATTTACCAAGCCATTGATTCTATTGAATCGAATACGAGACCTTTTCGGGCATTTACGAATCAGAGGTTGGCAATGAATTTACGTTGGTTCAGAAAACGGCTTTTGAAAAATTCGGCGCTGCTGATTGACAAGGCGAAGAATGTGCTTTACTGGAGTGATAATCAGAATAGATACAGGGATTCAATTCAACAGTTGATTCGAGATTCAGAGAATTACATTTATGAAGATGATATTTTTTTTAAGATCGGGGAGTACAGAGAACTTATCTTAAGGGAATTAATCGCGAGAGATGTTCTGATTGCTTCAAATAAAATGAAGGTAAGATCGGATGAAGATGTTAACAATGTTAGGTCAAAGTCGCACTGCGCTATAAAATCTGTTGCAGCCCTTATTGCATTTTCAAATGTTATTTGGCTTCTAACGCATCAGGCTCTACATATTATCTGCAATCTTGAAAATGTTGGGGTATGTAATAATGCAGTTCAAGGAACTTTACGTAGAATACTAAAGGATAAGGACTGTATTTACCTTAATTTCAATAGATATTTATTGCAAACATCGACATATCAAATTAATACTGATGTGATAAAAAATGTTTCAACACATACACGTGATTTGAAAGAATTGCTCGAACTGATTGATGAGAAGGCAAAATGGCTTATGATTGATGAAACAGTAACTGATATTCAAACAAACAAGGAGGATAAGATTATGTTGACCAATAGTGTTGACGAGCCAAAAGAATACCAGAAGGATGTAGATGTTCTTCCAGAGTTTAATCGGGTATCAAAGTATAGTAGTCCGAAAGTTATTTCACAGCTTATTTTAATGGCGGAAGAAGCGGGGCAACTTAATTATGTCAATTTAAAAGATTTTGTTTATGACATGAAAAAATGGGGAATTGATTTTCTTCCGTTTTTTACAAGTAATGAATTTGACGATAATTTTGCTAAGTATTCATGTAACATTGTTATATCAGCCAGTGATCCGGTCGTCAGAAACGAAATTATTCCGCTTGTTAATATGACGGGGAGTGTTAAGCTTGATCCTGAGACTTATTTTAGTGAATGCATTGTAGAAACAGCTATTA
>CAKSKO010000266.1 GCA_934465125.1 uncultured Eubacteriales bacterium | reverse complement strand
ATCATTGATTTTGATTTCATCAAATGGAACATCTTTTTGAACAATTCCTCTTGACAGTTTAATATACCGAAAAAAAGTCCGCAGATCAAGATAATATTCTTCTACTGTATGTGGAGATTTTCCTTTTACTGTCTGCATATAACCTAAATACTCTCTGATAATCGGAGGAGCCTCCGATAAATATGTTTTATTCATAGTGAAACAAAAATTTCCTTTCTAGAATTTTTAGTTTACTATTTTTATTATATCTTTTTTATTTTAAAATACAAGATTATTTCCCACCCCAATTATACAAAATATTCATTTTGTATAATTAACGTTTTTTATTTCCCGCCTCTTTTTCATTTATGTAAACCGGACTCATTTCCTGGTCCGGTCGGCCGGTATTCTTTTATTTAACCATCATTATTCTAAGCGTAGTGCATCGACTGGGCGCAAATTAGAAGCCTTTGCCGCAGGATACACTCCAAAAATCACCCCGGTAAAAACTGAAAATCCCATTGCAAGCAGAATAATATCTAAGCGTACGCCAAGAGAAATCCCAACATACAGCGCTCCTAAATAAGAAACCAAATTTCCAATTATAGCACCAATCACACATCCAATTAACGACAACAACAATGCCTCTAACAAAAATTCCAGCATAATTGTTCGTCGCCTTGCTCCGATTGATTTTTTAATTCCGATTTCTCTTGTCCGCTCATTTACGGATACGAGCATCACTGTCATAATGCTTAAGCTCGCAACAAGAAGTGAAATTGCTCCCACTGCAGATAATATCACTGTTACAATATTAAGTAGATTTGAAAGCCCCTCCTTCTGCTTTGATAAGTTATTGGCATGGTATCCTTCATTGAATCCATTTACACGAGCAAGTGTACTAACTATTTCATTCCCGGCCGCATCCACATCGACATCCGGATTTACTTTCACAGCAATCTGATCAAAAGATTTTCTCCCGATTGCATCCTGCATCGTTGTATAAGGAATATAAATAAAGTTCGGGATATAATTTCCAATCATGTTTTGTAATAACCCACTTCCCGTTTTAATCACACCTACCACTTCATAGTCTTCCACGGCACCACCACATAAAATCGGAATTTTTTTCCCAACAATATCTTCCCGCTGATACATCGTCTTAGAAAAGTTCTGATCTACCATACAGACGTTTCCAGCTAAATTTACGTCTGAATTATTAATACACCTCCCATAAATCACTTTTAAAGAGATAATTTGATTTGCCTTCGCGTCAATTCCCCATAACAGCGTATTGAGTTCGTTACTTTTTTTATCATAAGCCTGGGTATTTTCCATCATGATCGGCATTGCTTGTGCAACAGAATGATTACTACAAACAAGATCAAGATCATCCTGCGTTAAACTGATCGCAGTATCTCCAAATGTTGATGTACTAATCGACAGTCCGCTCAACCCCAAACTATCCAGTTCTGTATTAATTGCGTTTGTTCCGCATTGACTGATATTTCCAATCATAATAACAGAAGCGACTCCGATTGAAATACCCATAATTGTCAGCGCACTTCTCACCTTTTTTCTGCCCAGATTTCTAACTGCGCATCTCACCATATCTATCATAATCAGGCCACCACACTTATTTCCGCTAATCTGACGCGACTATCATCTGAAACAATATCAGGGGTAGAAATAATTCGATCTCCAACTTCAACACCGTCGAGCACCTGGAAACCGCTTTGATATTCCTTTCCCGTTGTGATAAACGTTTTTACAGCATGTCCATCTCTATATTGATATACATACTCTTTCCCGTCTTCATCAGAACGTACTGATTCATAAGGAACAACCATTGTCTGTGAATCCTCAGAAGTTATAATCTTACATTTTGCAGTGAATCCTGGCCTGATATCTTCCCCTGCAGTGTCAACACTGACAAGAACATTTACAACAGTTTCTTTTCCCATTGTATTTACAACCTGCTCCGCTTCGTTAGAAATCGATGCAACCTCTCCACTATATTCCGAGTCCCTAAAGCCTACTCCTGTAATACTGGCCTTCTGACCAACGGCAATATCTGCAATCTGCGATTCATTGACAGAAAGGCGCACCTGAAGTTTACTAATGTCTGATATTACCATTAGCGCTTTGCTCTGTGCTGCTC
>CAKSKO010000265.1 GCA_934465125.1 uncultured Eubacteriales bacterium | reverse complement strand
GCAATTTGTTTTTGAGTGCATGGCCGAAAATGAGTCTATCTAGCTTCATGTGGTAGTTGAAAAGGAAGAGCAGTTTGGAGATATGAAATTTGGATAGTTGCATATAGGGATCGGGAAATTTGGTGCAAAGGATACTATTTAGATACAACTGGAAAAAGTACAGCATCAATAAAGAGCTACATACAGAATCAATGAAAAGTAGGCAGAGAGATCAATTAAGTATTTCTAATCCCAGAAACCCGTTTACGGGTAGCAGGCAATCCCATGTGTGGCTGACAGGTCAATATAGGAGCCACTTGTGGCTTGCCTGTAGTATTGGGTTATGCCCGAAACGAAAATATCCCACGCTATGAGTGAGGATACTTATTTTTTACAAATTGTATGCTAACTAGATAATAAGGAGCCAATAAAAACTTATTAGTTAGTCATTGCTGTAGAGTTGCAGCAGTACCGATAAAATTGAGGAAGTGTATTATGTATCAGTTAAAAAAACAAATTGGAAATGCAAGAAGAGGAGAATTTATTACACCGCACGGAACAATTCAAACGCCTGCGTTTATGAATGTTGCAACCTGTGGCGCGATTAAAGGGGCAGTTTCAGCGCTTGATTTAAAAAACTTAAAATGCCAGGTGCAGCTTTGTAATACTTATCATTTGCATGTTAGACCGGGTGATGAGGTGGTTAATCAATTGGGAGGACTGCATCGTTTTACAAGGTGGGACGGACCGATCTTAACAGACAGTGGAGGGTTTCAGGTGTTTTCTCTCTCGAAGCTGCGAAATATCAAAGAGGAGGGAGTGACTTTTTCTTCACACGTCGATGGTCGCAAAATTTTTATGGGTCCGGAAGAGAGCATGAGAATTCAGTCAAACCTCGCGTCGACAATCGCAATGGCATTCGACGAATGTGTTGAAAATCCAGCAGAGTACCGGTATGCGAAGGAATCATGTCAAAGAACACTCCGCTGGCTTAAGCGCTCAAAAACGGAGATGGACAGATTGAACCGGCTCGATGGAACATTAAATAAAAAACAGATGCTATTTGGGATCAATCAGGGAAGTACCTTTGAAGATCTTCGCATTGAACATATGAAAAGTATTCGCGAGCTTGATTTAAACGGCTATGCGATCGGTGGATTGGCAGTAGGGGAGCCGGCAGAAGAAATGTATCGGATTATAGAGACGGTAAGTCCTTATATGCCGACTGATAAACCACGCTATTTGATGGGAGTAGGGACACCTGTTAACATTCTAGAAGCAGTCTTAAGAGGGATAGATCTGTTCGACTGCGTGATGCCCAGCAGGAATGCAAGACATGGTCATGCGTTTACCTGGAAAGGTTGCCGTAATTTAAATAATGCAAAGTATCAACTCGATGATTCTCCGCTTGATGAAGAATGTGATTGCCCAACATGTAGGAATTTTTCAAGAGCGTATATCAGACATTTACTCAAAAGTGGAGAAATGCTCGGGATGCGGCTTCTCGTTATGCATAATATTTATTTCTATAATACGCTTTTAGAGAAGATTAGGATAGCGATGGACCGAGACGATTTTTTATCTTTTTATAAGAAATATAAAGAAATTTTAGGGTTTAGAATATAATAGGGCTTGCATGTACTAATCATTATTGTTATAATTAACCTTATTACGCTAAAGATGTGCGTAAAAGATATAGGAGGTATGCTTTTTATGGGAGGCATGGGAGGCTCTTCGTCTTTTATTACGATGATCTTGATTTATGCGGTGTTAATCGGAGGATTATATTTTCTATTTTTCCGTCCGCAGAATAAGAAAAAGAAAAAAGAAGAGCAGATGAGACAAAATTTACAAATCGGCGATGATATTACAACAATCGGCGGAATTATGGGAAAGGTTGTCAGCGTCAAGGATGAAACAGACTCTATTGTAATTGAAACTGGGATCGACCGTAGTAAGGTTCGAATCAGACGTTGGGCAGTTGCCAGCTGTGATACTGTCCATGAGGACGAGCAGAAATAAGAATAAACGCGCTCCTCTTGGAATACCTATGATTTAGTAGCCTATTCTGGGGGGGTTAAACTTGAGGTATGATAGTCATGCAAAAACCGAGGATTCTTTGGTTCGTGCGGCAAAAGCGATTTTAGTCGGTATCATTGTTGGTTCAATTG
>CAKSKO010000264.1 GCA_934465125.1 uncultured Eubacteriales bacterium | reverse complement strand
AACGCACCGGCTATAATTTTCATTCTGCTGGGCAATACAAAAATTGCTTAAAAAGCAACCTTTTTTAGTTCTGCTTTCAAAATAATCACATAAAGCAATAGGGGCTAATAAATAGGTTAAGTCGTGAGTCGAATAGATGTTATATCCATCGTCATATATTATCGGAAAACCAAAACATTTAAAAATTTTATCTAACGAGCTGATCATTTTTTTATTTTCAACCAATTCCGATATAAAAAGTGGATGATCTTCTCTTGTGCGTTGAGCTGTATTAATGTATTCAGTTAATTGTTTTCTAACCTCATTAAACAAATTGGATGATGTTGGATAAAGAAAGTCGAAACATTCTTTTATTTCCATTACGCCATTAAAATAATCCTGATATAGAAACCGTGTTTTCTTTTCAAAATAATCCTTAAAATCCTGTACTTTTTGAAATCTGAGATTATTGTTTTTCATCTCCTGCAAAATTTCCCAAAACATTACTCCGCTATCGTAATGCATTAGTGATAATTCGCACATTGCAATTAAAATATTCCTATTTGACAATATGCATGGGTAAATCTCGTTACACACTAGCTCACAAAGATTATATGGAATTTCATTTTTCCGCTCTTGGGTATTGAATAACTCCCGTTCAATAAGATATGCCATGCTTTCTGAAATCGCAATTGACCCAAAATCATACGATTTATCATCATCATAATAGATTTTAACGGTATGAAATTGTACTGTATTATCCATTTCTTCGGTGATTATTTCCTCTGGTTCTTTACATATTCTATTTATATGGTGTATTTTCTTGAACTCATAATTTCCAAAATAAAATGACTGCAATTCACATTCTTTATATGCGTCTGATCCACCGATCTTCTCAATATCAGTAAACGGCAGCTGAATGGTTTCGCCACATTTACCAGCGTGTGCGAAAAAGAGTTGAAGCTTTTTTGAAACAAAAACAGCATAGCTTATCCCTCTGGTTGTAGATGTATCTTGAAGAAAATGAATATACTCATGCATAAAAGTCGAGAGTTGTTCTACAGATAAATTTTTAAGATCAAATTTTTCTTTAAACTTACCGGAAATATGTATTGTAAAAAAGCCATTATAATATAAACCGGCATCTTGAAATAATCTCCTCATTATATATCTCCTTATTGCATTTTATGGTTTATTACGAACTTATAATCCAATTCTAAAAAAGCCCATAAATGATATATCTTAATTATATCACATTTTTCCTAATATGTACATACCCTAAACTCAAATAACAAAATACTCAAAACATTTTCTTATCATTACTGCATATAGGTTAATATTGCGCCAGAAGTTGATTAGTAAAAACTTAGACTAATTTGTAATTTAGTATTGACAAATTGAAGAAGTGAGTGTATAATATAAATAGCCACTAAAAAGGAGGATAAACATATGAAAGAAGCATTGAATATTTCCGTAGATAATGACGTGCTTGAAAAATTCCGCATAGCGTTACAGCTAAACGGAGAAACCTTTGACGACGCGACAGAAACTTTCATGCGTCAGTATATTTCAAAAACGTTTGAGCATATATCCCAAAGCTATAGTCCCAAAAGCAGCGCCACAAACTATGAAGCCGGATACGCTGCGGGGACGTCAGCCGCTCGGGAATATTACGGAAAGGCGATAGGTCGAATTCCTGTCTGGGCAGTAAGGCCCAATCAATATAACCACAAGATAATCAGGGCTTTCTTTGCGGCGGAGGAATTAAACGGAGAAGCGACACTTCCCGTTATGGAGCAGCTATGCAGCGATGTAAACAACCCGTCCATGTATGTCCCGACATTCCGGAGCAATTACGCCCAGATGAAGCTTGACGGTCCCAAAACGCACGGAAAAGTGTTTGAGGACGATGGCGAAAGGGTGTGGATATGGAGTGAAGTTGAAGATACCCTTATGCAGTACAAGAATGAATTTTATAATGGTGAGGAACAGAAATGAGCTCGCTTAACTACGATAACATCACTATATATGACGCAATGCAGAACATCAAAAACGACAGGTATGTCATGCCAGCATTTCAGCGGCAATATGTCTGGAGCATGGAGCAGATAGAAAAGCTGTGGGATTCCATACTGCTGGATTATCCCATCTCATCATGTGGGTTCATACACAGACTTGTAC
>CAKSKO010000263.1 GCA_934465125.1 uncultured Eubacteriales bacterium | reverse complement strand
GAAAAGTTTTTTTTGTAGTTGTCTTTGTTTTTCAAATTCTAACTATGATAAGATTTTATTTTTTGGATCGAGGAGAAATAAATCATAAAAATGGAATTCAAAAGCAAATGTTAACAAGTTTTTTGTTGCTACTTTTACTTCCAATATTTATTAATGTGATATGGGGAGCTTATACAGAAAAAGCATATCCAACCACCGGCTATTCTGAGAACAAATTTGCAGTTTCTTCTGAGAAAATTATAAAAAATTTAGAAGAAAAATCAGAAGAATTTAAAGAAAGTATTGGAATAAAGTTTTTAAAAAGAGCAGTTGATTTAGATTTTCATTGTGTGAAAATAATTCTTATTTCGAATATTTCTATACTTCTTATGATGCTTATATATTTTCTTATGCAACAGAAAAAACCAAAACTTTTATTTTTAACTTTTCTATTTACAAATTTTGTTCTTCTGTTTTATCTATTTGGCCAGTATTTAATGTATCTTTGCTTGATGCCGGAAAGTGAGGCGACTAATTTAGATTCCTTTGATCGATATTATGCTACAATTACTATTTTTGTTGTAGGGATTCAGTTCCTTTCAATGATTCATTCAGGCACAGAGTGTATTGCAAAGGGGAATAAAGCACAAGCGAGCATAGTTGCAGTAGAGTTTACCACTCTGTTGCTTACTGCTGTTTTATTAATTCCCAGCTATTCCTATTATTTTCGACGTCCTGATTATGAAGAATCAAAACGTGCAGTTTTTGAAGATCCTGTAAAAATTTATGGAGAACATGTTGGAAGAGATCAGTCAGTTCTATGTTATACCGGGACGATCGATGATAAAAATGGTTATCTTTACTGGTTGATGCGATATAGTTTATTGACCTCTGGCGTTATGTTATGTGATGAAAACACGCTTCTTGATAATCAAAACGTGATGATAAAAAATTTGAAGGAACGTGATTATTTACTCATTGGTCAAAATACGCAGAAAATATGGAGTTATTTAGAACAATATAATGTAGAGTTTTATGGTGAAACGCAAGGTGTTCTTTATAAAGTAAACGTTGACCAAGGAATTAAATTGATTAAAGTCGAGTAATTTATTTAAGATATTTGGATAAGGAGAAAGTATATGAATGCAGATTCAATGATTCATATTCAGGCATTAGAGAAAACATTTCAAAGCAAAAATGGGAAAGTTTTTGCCTTAAAAAATATAGACCTTACAATTCAAAAAGGAGATATTTTTGGGATTATTGGGATGAGTGGAGCAGGAAAGAGCACCTTAGTGCGCTGCATGAATCTGTTAGAAAGACCGACGGCTGGAACAATTTTTTTTGATGGACAAGACTTATCTAAGCTCAGTGCGAAACAGTTGCGAAAAGTCCGGCAGTCTATGGGAATGATTTTTCAGCAGTTTAATTTATTAATGCAAAAAACGGTTAAGAGCAACGTCTGTTTTCCGATGGAGATTGCTGGAGTGGATAAAAAGACAGCACAAAAGAGAGCAATAGAACTTTTGGAACTGGTGGGGTTGTCTCAAAAGGCAGAAGCATATCCCGCCGAGCTTTCTGGGGGGCAAAAACAGCGGGTCGCGATCGCACGAGCGTTGGTGCTCAACCCCAAAGTAATTCTCTGCGATGAAGCGACCAGTGCGTTGGACCCTACGACTACGGCCTCAATTTTAGCGCTTCTAAAGGAAATTAACCAAAAATTTGGGATCACAATTGTGATTATCACGCATGAAATGAGTGTCATCGAAGAGATTTGTAATCGTGTTGCAATTATTGATCAGAGTGTTATTGCTGAAAGCGGAAAAGTGGAGGAGATTTTCTTTAAACCGAAAACAGAAGCAGCGCAAAAGCTTGTTTATCCAGAAGGGAGAAAATCTGGTAATTTTGGGGATGAAATTGAATCGAATTATTATCGTATCGTATTTGATGGAAATTCGTCCTTTGAACCGATCATTGCAGGGATGGTTTTGGAATGTAAATCACCTGTTAATATCATGTATGCAGATACAAAAAATATCGATGGAAAAGCATTTGGACAAATTGTGATTCAGATGCCGGAAGATCGTGCGGCAGCGCAACGAATGCTGCGATATTTAAAACTACGGAATTTAACAGTTGAGGAGGTGAGCGGCTGTGTTGGATCAAGAAATGATTAATACACTTTTAACC
>CAKSKO010000262.1 GCA_934465125.1 uncultured Eubacteriales bacterium | reverse complement strand
ACTTAGGACAGACATATAAGTGTGTGTCCTAATAACATCCCTCGATAATTTACGAAGGGATGTTATTTTTTAGAAAGATAGTATTGGAAGAGTGTGATAGATTTAACGAATTTTGGAATTTATTTTTATATTGTTTTTGGTGAATAACAAAGGATAGAATGAAATAAGATATAGAGGTTAAAACGAATGGGAAAAGTAGTAAAAAATAAAATGGGAACAAGGCGGATGCTACCGCTAATTATATCGATGTCGTTGCCGGCGATGTTTTCAATGTTTGTGCAAGCGCTTTATAATGTGGTAGACAGTATTTTTGTTGCGCAAATCAGCGAGCAGGCGTTGACGGCGGTATCTCTTGCCTTTCCGGTGCAAGTATTTTTAATTGCTATAGCGGCTGGAACCGGGATCGGAGCGAACTCGTTAATTGCGCGCAAATTAGGGGAAGGAGAGCAAAAAGAAGCTGATAGTGCTGCTACACATAGTCTAATTTTAGCTGCACTGAGTTGGACTTTTTTCGCTTTATTTGGTCTTTTTTTTACAAGACCCTTTTTTGAAGCGTTCACCACAGACCCCTCTATTATTGAGATGGGGGTGCAATATACAAGCTGTATTTCCATTTTTTCTTTTGGAGTCCTAATCGAATGCAGTGTTGAAAAAGTGTTGCAGGCAACGGGAAATATGATTTATCCAATGGTATTTTTACTCATTGGCGCGATCACGAATGTGGTTTTGGATCCGTTATTTATTTTTGGTCTGCTTGGATTTCCGAAACTTGGCGTTCTGGGTGCGGCTGTTGCAACAGTAATCGGACAAATTATCGCAATGGCTTACTCGCTTTATGTCCTTTTAACGAAAGATCATGATATCAAGATTAGCTTTTATAAATTCCGATTTCATCTTAAAACTGTAAAAAATATTTATGCAGTTGGTTTTCCAGCGATTATCATGCAGGCGATGGGTTCTGTTATGCTCATAGCGCTCAATGCAATCTTGATCCTTTTTTCAGGTACAGCTGTTTCTGTACTGGGAATTTACTTTAAATTACAATCCTTTGTTTTTATGCCGGTTTTCGGACTAACACAAGGTGTGATGCCGATCATGGGATATAATTTTGGGGCAGGGAATAAAAAAAGACTTTTAGATGCATTAAAGATAGGTTCTGTCATTGCAATTATTATAATGGCGCTGGGAACACTATTGTTTTGGATGTTTCCTGATTCTCTTTTGATGATCTTTAATGCGTCTGATGAGATGCTTTCTGTTGGAAGGGTCGCGCTTCGAGTAATCAGCCTAAGCTTTATTCCCGCGGCGATTGGAATTATGCTTTCGACCCTGTTTCAGGCAATTAACAAAGGGGGAAAAAGCTTACTTGTGTCGCTTTTGCGGCAGTTGATTGTGATTGTTCCGGTTTCCTATTTATTAGCAAAAATTGGACTGAATTATGTTTGGTATTCGTTTCCGATCGCAGAAGTTGTTTCGTTAACAGCCAGCGTTGTTGTCTTTTATATCATTTATCATAAATTGATTAAAAAACTTCGGCCTGTATCGATAGAAACAGAATGATTCATAATAAAAGAAGCCCTACTTAAATAATGAGGTGCGTAACGAAGAATTAAAAATAAGTGGTAAAGACAATTGGAACAGTATATTGCAGAAAAATCTAAAACTAAAAATTTGGATGAAACTGCAATGAAATCATTATTGAGCAGTTGGGTGGCGTCTTATACTCTACAAGGGATTATCTTATCCCCAATCTAAAACTACCCCAAGAAGGACATAAGACTATTGGTGTATGGGGCAGCGGCATAAACACTATCTGCAAGAGTATAAAAGAGTAATCTATATCACATCCTGCTTATAAGTAGAAAACCGAACGATTACCTCACTTACATCGATGAGCAGACAGAGGAAATGTTTTTTGGGCTGGTAATGCAGATGACAGAGCGTGAGCGTTATCGAAACTATTAAGGCGGAAAATCAAATGGCATAGGTTGGTGTGGTGAATAACATTTGGAGTAAATCTATAGAAGTAGTCAGCACGGAGTTGATTTACGCTTAACAGATAACAGAATAGGTTGGCTGGGATGAAAAATTCTCGCTGCCCTATTTTGTTATTACTAGTGAGAGTGAAATTTGATGTAAATCATAGATTTTTTTAGCAGTTTAATATATACTATCCTATTGTA
>CAKSKO010000261.1 GCA_934465125.1 uncultured Eubacteriales bacterium | reverse complement strand
GATATGTATTTCTATTGCAGATCGCTCTTGTTCTCCCAGTATACAAAAATTTGATTTCCAAGTTGTATGTGAGGTTATGATACCACACCTGCGGTGAGCAAATCGCGCACGTTCCCTTTTGTCGCCAGACTAGGTGGTACAGGTACGCAAAAGCGCCCACGTTAAAACCTCTCTGGCGATATTATACCATACAAGATTGATTAAGTGGACTTTTTTTTATTTTTTGAAAACAATTGCATTAACCCCATGATAAACAATAACCCGCCGAAAATTTTTCCCAAGATTGCTCCGTCTATCATAGAAGATAATGTTGTCCCGAGCCATGCGCCGATTAAACCCAGCAAAATAGCAGGGATGGCAGCGTTCCAGCAGATTAACTTTTTTTTCGCATAAATAAGGACAGCAATCAATGCGGAGGGAATGAAAAACATAAGGTTAATACCTTGTGCGGTTGTTTGCTCGATTGTTGTAAAAAGGGTAAGATAGATAATTAAAACGCCTCCGCCTCCAAGTCCCATCGCGCCGAGAAGGCCGGAAAGGGTTCCTGCAAGACAAGTTAGGATCCAATTCATCGAAACACCATCCTATAAGCAGCCCAGATCATCAAAAGCCCAAACATTCTGCGAAGGATCTGCTCATTGATTTTTGATAAAATATAAGTGCCGATGGAAGCACCTAAAACACCCCAGCCAAGATAGGGAAGAGCATCTTGAATGGTGACTTTCCCGGAGGAAAGATAAAGGGAGGCACTAAAGACACAAAAGGGTAGAATGATACAAACAGAGGTTGCATGAGCTTTTTGCTGCGAAAGCCCTAACTTTGTAAGTGTCGGTACAATAATCATTCCCCCACCAGCGCCGAGAAGACCATTTAGTGCTCCTGCTAAAAAACCGCCGATCGCGGATATTGTTTTTTTCACAGCAATTGCCCCTTTCTAACAAATCGTTTCGCTGTTTTATTATTCGTTTGTGGATCGGCTCTATACACAAAAAATAAAAAGCTTCCGGTAAATCCGGAAGCTTTTTTAAAAATGCCCGCGCGGCCGTATTGTGCTATGAATAACCTGCCTACGAAACAGCAGGTGGGTGCCTTCCCTTTGGGTTCACGCTCCCTTCGTCCGAACAAGTCGGGAGGTCTGCAATCTGCCAAAGGAGACAAGCTCCCTAGATAAAAATTGTAGGGTTATATAAGCACAGTCCACGCACCGAGCAGGAATGAATTTTATATATTAACTATTGTACCAGAAAAAATACAAAATTAATTCCTTGAAGGAAAATTAATGCATTTTTTGATCGTCATCTTCGTCATATTCATATAATTCTTCGAACCGACTTTCAAAAAGTTCAGCTAATTGATCTAATAATTCGTCATCCTCAACTTCAGCTAATTGTTGTTCGCCATTTTCCTCGATCGCTTCAAAAATGAAGTAGCTACCATCAAAGTTAATTGAGTCATCTGGTGAGTCAAAATTGGGAAGCAGTGCATAGAAACATCCACTGTCGTTTTCAATTACGTCAAGAATTTCAAATTCATGTTCTGTTCCCTCTTCATCAACGAGAGTGATTAGATCAGCGGCGAATTCGTTATTCATTAAGGTCACTCCTTTTTATTATGATCTATTGATATTGTACCCTTATAAGCGTATTAAGTCAACTAAATATTTAATGTTGAAATAGACAGAAATATATAAATAAAATACGATATTATATGCATAAAATATATAGTGTTGAATTTTTTTGATTATTTTACATAAAAAAAAATTAAAAAACTATTGACATTGTAGAAAAATGATGATATAGTGTGGTCATAGAAAACAACAAATTGTCAAAACGCACAGCTATTAAGAAAAGTTTCTGGCAACCAACTTTAAGCATCTGGTGAATATGGAAACTGTCAAATCGATTTTCTTTCAAAGTTAAAAGTTGCTGAAATAAAGAAAGGAGAGACAGAAGATGTATTTAGCCCTTTGAAAGATAATCGTTGGAATTATTTTAATCATTATTCGATTAATCATCGAAGTGTTTGTCGGTTAAATCAGAGCTTAGCAAAGTAATTTGACAAGGCGAAGACGGAAGCGCCGGAGTCAAGAAAGATAAAAGGTAAGAGAGGAGAGAGGGAAATGTATTTAGCGTTATGGCAAAAAATTTTGGAAGTTATTATGAAAATTATTGAAGCAATCATTA
>CAKSKO010000260.1 GCA_934465125.1 uncultured Eubacteriales bacterium | reverse complement strand
CAAAATTATATGATGTAGTTATCGCATTTACAACAGAATGTAGTGATTTCATTGTCGATGCGTTTCCATCTCAGGAGGAAAGGAGCGCTTTAACTAGACTAACAGACGATTTAGTAGAACTGTGTTTTCGTACAAAAAATCCTGGTGTTAATGAAGAAAGTTCGGATGATTTTCCTGGATCTTTAAGATCTATTCCTAAGGCCGGAATTCGAAATCCTAGTGTTGCTTGTTTTGTAATTTCACAAGTTCAACAATTTTTTCATAACCAAGAAATTAGAAACCGTTTATTATCCATCAACCCAAGCGAATTAGATGGATATCCTAGACTATTGGCTCTTCAAAAGAATTTCATGCAGCTAGATGCTAAAAATAAAGGTGCGATATCTTTGCAAAACTCGCGTGATCTAGGTTATGAGGGAAGGACAGACGATTCTTTTCTTCAAATATTTATGCCCATTGTCTCGGATCTCTTTGAGTGTGAGGCAACAAAAGACATAGCACAAGCTAGCTATATAAACAAAGCGATGCCTGCAGTGTCGCTTCCTCTGCAAGGAGATAAGTCTTTCGATTCTGCGGTTGAAGGCGCTCTTGATGAAACTGTTCTTTCCGAAGGTTTATTTCCAAAGAGCTTGGTATTTAAAGTCGAAAGAGCAGATTATCATGACGGGCGTTTTGATTGGAGAAAATCTATACCAGATATTAAAGAAAACTTGAGTTTGAAAGACCCAACAAATCCAAAAGCACATCCTCGTCAATATCGCTTAACTGGTACTCTCAACTTCTCTGGAACAGCAGTGAAAGTAGGACATTATTGGTCTACGGTCGATGACTTAGATGGGTTAGGGTGGACGAAATTAAACGACTCTCATTCTAGCTCTCTTAGTAACGACGATGCGGATTTGGAGCGTGCTCGATATGCATATATGTTATACTATACTCGAATAGATTAGATATTTTTTTCACCGTTTGCCTTTAATCGATATCGTGGTGCAATTTAGGTTAAAATATTCTATCTTAAATACATAATATGCAAAGAGGTTCTTTAATATAGTTAGACAACTTAAAAAATAGCAAATAATGCGTTATTGAAAGCAGTGCAGTTGAAGATAAACTTAGTTAAATGGCGTTTGAGAGAACTCCCAAAATATCTAATAGGATTGTGTTCAGGAGAATATAGAGGAAAAAGTTAGATTGAAACCTAAATTTTCAACTAAAGGAATGAACATCCTTTAGTAAAATTAGAGGATGTTTATTTTTAAAAGTAAGCGCGGGGTTATGTGGAGAAGACCAGCATAGCTTTGGCGATTAGCTTTAAAAAATCAAATAAAATTAGCCAGAAACGTCATTCTAAGACGATTGTATTTCTCATAATAGTATGGTAAGATAAATTCAATCGAAATGGAGGTGAGTTTATGGAACAGTCGATGCCGTATATTTGGTTGGCGGTGATTGTTATTATGTCGGTAATAGAGGCGGCAACAGCACAATTTGTTTCAATTTGGTTTGTTGTCGGGGGAATTGCGGCGTTAGTCACCAGTATTTTTACTCCTTCTGTCTTGATACAGCTTATTGTATTTATCGCAGTAACACTGCTCACTCTCTTACTAACAAGGCCATTTGTAAAAAGAGTTCTTCATTTTAAGAAAGAGGATACCAATGTGGGGCGATACATAGGGAAAAAGGGCATTGTGATAGAAGAAATTAATAATGAGATTGGTGTTGGACAAATTAATGTTTCGGGAAGCGTTTGGACAGCACGTTCCTCTAATGGGACGGTTGTCCCCAAAGGAGAGGAAGTACAGGTTCAGGCGATAGAGGGAGTTAAGTTAATTGTAAAAGTGGCAGAAGAATAAGTGATAAAAAGGAGTTGTTATTATGAGCATTGGGATTTGGGTTTTGGTTGCACTTGCTATTTTTCTTCTTATTGTTGTAATTTCCAATATCAAAGTGGTCCCGCAGGCGCATGCCTATGTTATGGAGCGGTTGGGTGCTTACCATTCAACATGGGGAACAGGACTTCATGTAAAAATTCCGTTTGCAGATAAAATCTCAAAGAAAATTTCACTAAAGGAGCAAGTTGTCGATTTTCCACCTCAGCCTGTTATCACAAAAGATAATGTTACCATGCAGATCGATACAGTTGTATATTTTCAAATCACAGATCCAAAACTATATGCATATGGAGTAG
>CAKSKO010000259.1 GCA_934465125.1 uncultured Eubacteriales bacterium | reverse complement strand
GAGATCAATAAAGTAGGGATTTCCCGCATAGGATGAAAATGACTGATATGGAGAATCCCCATAGCTGGTAGGTCCACTGGGAAGTATCTGCCAAAACTTTTGCCCGGATTTTTTTAGAAAATCTGCAAAATAATAAGCTTCTTCTCCAAGCGTACCAATCCCATGCTTTGATGGGAGCGAACTAATATGCATCAATATGCCTGCGGATCTACGCATGATTCTAACCCCACTTTCTCTTCAAAAGCAATCAACCCTGTTTTTGTTCTTTTAAATAATAGCTAATATGATAAAGTAAGTTTACCATAAAAAAAAGACTGATTCAATTAAATCAGTCTCTGTACTGAACTTTTGTATCCTATAAAAAATCAATGCCGACGTTTTAACGTTTTTAACATTTCTTTTTCTTTCCTGCTAACTCTTTGTGATTCTCTGATTTTCTGAATCGATTTATGATATGTCCAATCATCTAAGCAGCTGGTTCTTAAAAAAGAAAGCGTCTGCTTTTTAAAGTTTATATAAGCGACCGAAATAAGCCATGCATTTGCCATTTTTACATAGTAAGCGCTATTTTTTATATTCTCACTTCGCTTTAAGATTTCTTCTATATAAGGTGCTTTCATATAATGACTGAGCATCATTACCAACCCCACCCGAACGCTCCATGGATTTTCTGATCTAAGATATGTTTCAATATGAGCAAAAAAAGCATCTACTCTCTGTGGATTGATTTCAAATCCATTGCAAAAACTGTCACAAATCGCCCAGCTGTCTATTTTAGAAAGGAATTGGTCCGTCAATAAAATTCTCTCCTGATACTCCATCTTCGCAGTCCCAATCACAATTCCCTCAAGCATTACTTCTTCAAAGTACTCATTTCCGCCGAATTTTAAATAAGAATTCCAATTTCCTTTTATAATTTCTTTTGCATACCTTCGAAGTTTTGGTAGCCGAACTCCCAAAATCTGTTTGGGACTAAGCACGATTTTTTCCTGAAATAACCGATATGCTTCTTCTGATTCCTGTTTCAAAAAGAAGATCATCCGTTCATAATCATTTCGCTCCCAATGCGAAATTTTAAAATTCATCATGAATCCTTTCTCCTCCAGATAAAACAAAAAGGTCTCACCATCTTGGTGAGACCTTTTATAAAATGCAAATCCGTATAATTACTCGTTAATCGCAGTAACAACACCTGAACCAACTGTACGTCCACCTTCACGGATAGCGAAACGGAGTCCTTCTTCGATAGCGATTGGTGTGATAAGTTCAACATCCATCACAACGTTGTCGCCAGGCATACACATTTCTGTTCCTTCTGGAAGAGAAATAACACCAGTAACATCAGTTGTTCTGAAATAGAACTGAGGACGGTAGTTGTTGAAGAATGGAGTATGACGTCCACCTTCATCTTTTGTTAAGACATAAACCTGTCCTCTGAATTTTGTATGAGGATGGATGGAACCTGGTTTTGCAAGAACCTGGCCACGCTCGATTTCATCTCTCTGCACACCGCGGAGAAGCGCACCGATATTGTCTCCAGCCTCTGCATAATCAAGAATCTTTCTGAACATTTCGATTCCTGTTACAACGACTTTTTTCTTCTCATCGGTCAAACCAACGATTTCAACTTCTTCCCCTGTCTTTAACTGGCCACGCTCTACTCTACCAGTTGCAACCGTTCCACGTCCTGTGATGGTAAAAACATCTTCAACAGGCATCAGGAATGGCTGATCAGCCTTACGTTCCGGAGTTGGGATAAATTCATCAACAGCATCCATCAGTTCATGGATACATTTGTATTCTGGAGCAGCCGCATCTTTAGAAGTGCTTTCAAGAGCAACCAAAGCAGATCCACGGATAATCGGTGTATCATCGCCCGGGAATTCATACTCGCTCAAGAGCTCACGGATTTCCATTTCAACTAAGTCGAGCAACTCTTCATCGTCAACTTGGTCAACTTTATTCATGAATACTACAATGTAAGGAACACCAACCTGACGGGAAAGCAAGATGTGCTCTCTTGTCTGAGGCATTGGACCGTCTGCAGCGGAAACAACGAGGATCGCTCCGTCCATCTGTGCAGCACCTGTGATCATGTTCTTAACGTAGTCAGCATGGCCTGGGCAGTCAACGTGTGCATAGTGACGTTTTTCAGTTTCATACTCAACGTGAGCTGTGTTAATTGTGATACCACGCTCTCTCTCTTC
>CAKSKO010000258.1 GCA_934465125.1 uncultured Eubacteriales bacterium | reverse complement strand
CCATTCGATAGTAAAAAGTATTCTTAGTATCATTCCAAAGTAACCTTTTGCCTTTACACTACTTCTTATCTTTATGAAAAGCTATCCTCGTTATATTCTAATACACATGCAACATCTTGTCTATCGATTTTTAGTAACAAATAAATCAATTGTTAACAAATAAATCTAATTGTTAACAAATCAATAGCTAGCTATGATATTAAATAATATAACATATTATTATAAAAAAGCAATAATTTCGACTCAATTTCAAATTATTTACTATTCATAATCATTTATAAGTTTATATTTTCTTTTTTGGATTGAAATTGACAGATACTAACGCCTTTTCATATGATAAACACTATCAATTTTAAACAGGTTTTTCAAGGAGGATTTATTTCGTAGTAAAAATAATACACTACACCAAAATCTACAGGGAGGCAAAGCCATCCGTTGACAATTCATCACTTAAAATCGAAAGCGGAGACATTTACGGATTTATCGGATACAACGGAGCTAGAAAAATAACGCTGATTCGTTCTGTTATTTGTGTTCTCGACTTTAATCAAGGAGATATTTAAATTTGCGGAACCTCGATTCGACAAGATTCTCTTTTCTGCAAAGCAACCACGGCATACATCCCAGATAATCTAGATTCATATGAACACTTAACGGGAATTTAATATTTAAACTTTATCGCGGATTTATTTTCTATGAAAAAAGCAGAGCGCAAACAACAAATCCAAAAATATGCGACGCTGTTTGATATTACAAATAGCTTAGGAGATCTCATTCCTTCTTGTTCTCATGGAATGAAGCAAAAATTAGCAATTATTTCCATCGTTATTCATCCCCCAAAATTGTTGGTACTCGATGAACCCTTTGTTGGTTTTGATCCAAAAGCTGCACATGTTCTAAAGCAACTGATGCATGAATTCTGCAAAAATAGTGCGGCGATCTTTTTTCAACACATATATTAGATGTTGCGCAAAAGCTCTGCGATAAGATTGCAATTATAAAAAATGGAAAATTAATTTCATCCGGCAAAACAGAAGATGCAAAAGGTACACAAAGCCTAAAAGACGTATTTATAGAGTTGATTGATCATGACTAAACTCATCCTTTTATTAAAAATACATATCCTAAGCTTATTTGGATTGAATCATCTAGGGTATACTAATAATAAAATAAAAACGAAAATCCCTTTGCTTTTTTATTCTAATGATATTTAGCACGATTATATTGGCGTCCATCTCCTTTAGCTATAGCCTTTTAATCGACTGGGAGTCCAGATAGCAGAGTTTTACCCAATCTTGCGATAACGATAACCTCTATATTAATTTTATTTACAACCATTTATAAAGCAATCAACACTTTGTTTGTTTTTCAGGGCTACGATATTATTGTACCACTCCCTATCAAAATCAGCACCGTAGTAACCAGCAGAATCCTTATTTTGTAAGGAATAAATCTGGCATTTACTCTTCTGATTATGGTTGCTGCCATGATCGCATACTGTATGATAACTTCTGCACCCATTTTGTTTTACCTGTTGTTTCTCCTGACTCTATTTCTCATTCCTTTGTTTCCAATCACGATTGTCGCTATTATCAGCACCACTATTACCTTTGTTTCCTCTAAATTCAAACGCAAACCCATTGTTTCAACGATTTTAACGCTTACCTTTTCTTACCTAATCATCGTTTATGCAATGCAAATGCCAAATTTCATCAATAATATCGGTGAGATCTCGTCTAACTTATTAGCCGTGATGAATCCGCTGTTATCCGGTAGCAAATTTGTATACAAAAGCGATTTGTGACTTTGATATCTGAGCGCCTCTCTGGTTCCTTCTCATCACGATAGAAGATTTTGCTGTCTTTGTATGGTTTATCACCTGTAAATTCAAAAGAATTAATACAAAGCTTATAAACATAAAAACAACCTCAAGCTACCATCTAACCTCCTTAAAAAACCACCTCTCCTATTGTTTCTCTACGGAAAAAAGAATTAAATCGTGTTTTTTCATCAACACTTTACTTATCAAACTACCTAATGGGCCCTCCGCTTCTTACCAGCGGAAGTGTGGCACTCCTTGTATTCAAAGATAAGTTTTTGAATATTCCAGAGTTTTTTGAGATGTCCGCAGTATTGATTACATTTCTTCCTGTAACCATTTGTGTGATTATTGGAATGTATTCCAGTACCTGCTGCAGTATCTCTTTA
>CAKSKO010000257.1 GCA_934465125.1 uncultured Eubacteriales bacterium | reverse complement strand
ACGCCTCTATGAAGTTTCATGCCTGGATCAACCCACTTCGCATTCAAACAAATGAAACCCCTGGCATACTTTCCGAGGTCAACCCATATAATAAATGGCGGAAAGATACCGACCCATCAAATGATGAATGGGTTCTTGATTGGGGAAAAGATAAATATTATAATCCGGCATACCCGCAGGTGCGGCAAACCATCATTGATGGAGTCAAAGAAATTGTAGAAAATTACCTCGTCGACGGCATCCACTTTGATGATTATTTTTACCCCACCGAAGACCCCTCCTATGACAAAGTCTCCTACGACGAATATTGCAAAAGCGTAGCAAAGGGAGCAAATCCATTATCGCAATTCGAATGGAGAATTGCCAATATTAATGTGCTGATCACCGGTGTTTATAGCGAAATAAAATCTGCTGATCCTGCCATTCAATTTGGGATTTCTCCGCAAGCGAACATCGAAAACGATAAAAAAATGAGTGCAGATGTTGAAAGTTGGGCCAGTAAAAAAGGGTATGTTGACTATTTATGCCCGCAGCTTTATGTAAACTTCGATCATCCTGTTCTCCCGTATAATAAAGCTGTCGATCAATGGAACAGTTTGATCACATGTAGTGAGGTGAAATACTATATCGGTCTCGGTGTTTATAAAGCCGGATCTAACGCCGACAATGGCTCCTGGCAATCGTCAAGTGATATTTTAAGGAAACAAATTGAATACGGACGAACCGCCGGCTGCGACGGATTTATGCTTTATTCCTGGGAGTATCTAAGTAAAGATCAAACTGCTTTAGAAATTGCCAATGCCATGAAAGTGTTAAAATAAGTATTTACATTTCACATTTCTTTCATTCGTGTTATTTTTTGAGTATACCTATGCACCGATCATTTTCATAGTCGACAAGCGCTACCTTTCTGTTTTGCCCTCTGATATCTTCCGCACTTCTTATCTTTACCGGAGTATAATTTGTAGTATACCCTTCATACATCCCATTCTCGCAGGTCGTTTCAAAAAGCACCTCTTCTATTTTTCCAACCTGAGATTTTAAAAATTCTGATTTAAGGTGCTCTGTAATTTGCATCATTTCTTTGGAACGTTTTTTCTTAACCACCTCCGGTACCTGATCTTCAATTAATGCAGCCTTTGTTCCTGGACGTTTCGAATAGGGAAATACATGTGTTTTTGCAAACGAAACACGTTTAACAAACCGGCAAGACTCTAAAAACTCCTGTTCTGTTTCACCAGGGAACCCTACCATAATATCAGTTGTAATCGCTGCGTTTTCAAAATGCTTGCGAAGATTTTCTACAATGAAAAAATACTCTTCCGCTGAATAATGGCGGTTCATTCTCCTGAGTGTATCGTTGCACCCACTTTGCAATGATAAATGAAATTGTGGGCACAATTTTTCCTGATAAGCGAGCCTTTTGATCACTTTTTCCTCCATCAACTCCGGCTCCAAGGAACCCAAACGCACTCTTTTTATTCCATTTATTTGACACACGGTCTCCACCGCATCACAAAGCTGCAGCCCGCTGTCTTGCCCATAGGAGGATAAGTTAATCCCTACCAAAACAACTTCCTTGTACCCGTTTTTTGAGAGTTCTGATACCTCCGACATGATCTCATTAAGCGGTTTCGACCGCACCCGTCCTCTTGCAGAGGGGATAATACAATACGAACAAAATCGGTTGCAGCCATCCTCTATCTTTAAAAACGCTCTTGTTCGTCCATGAAACGTTTTCACTTTCATCTCTTCAAAAGCAGAATGATTTTGATACGGTTTGATCGCTATGACTCTTTCTTTATCGGATAAAAACTGCGAAATAGCTGGCACAAGCTCCCCTCGATTTGAATTTCCGAGAATGATGTTAGCGTCTTCATAACCGGAAACGACTTCTGGAAATGCTTGTGGCATACAGCCAGTAAGCACTAAAACTGCATCTGGATTGTTTCTTCTCGTCTTATGAAGTATTTGACGTACCTTCTGGTCGCTCACTGCTGTTACTGTACAGGAATTAATCACAACAATATCGGCGTCCTCAACGCGGTCACAATTTTGAAACCCTGCCTTTGACAATTTTTCAAACATAACTTCTGATTCATACTGATTTACTTTGCACCCAAGTGTTATAATAAAAAAGTTCATTTTTTCTCCTTTAATTCTTCCTTTTTTCGTCTTCTACTACAAAATCATCTTGACCGATCACCGTTTAACTGATATATTTAGATACACCAGTAT
>CAKSKO010000256.1 GCA_934465125.1 uncultured Eubacteriales bacterium | reverse complement strand
GCTCTTACCTCGCCTTTCCACCCTTACCGTAAAAACGGCGGTATATCTCTGTTGCACTTTCCCTAGGGTCGCCCCCGGCGGCCGTTAGCCGTTATCCTGCCCTTTGGAGCTCGGACTTTCCTCGGATGCGACCTTTCGGTGCTGCACCCGCGACTGTTCAATCTGCTCATTTGCGAGTCATATCTTAATATGAAAAAAAAAAAAAGTCAATACCTTATTTTGTTTTAGAAAGGGCTTTTTATTTTTTAAAATTTATTGTATAATATTTAACAAAGAGTGATATACGAGTTTATTGATAGGGAATAAGTATCGCTTTTCTTTGATGTATTTTATTTTGATATTATGCTTGAAAATTGTGTATTGTGAGTGTGATAAGGAAGGTGTGGATATGCTCTCTCAAACGCTTAAAAAACTTCGTGAAAATTGTGGATACACGCAACAGCAGGTTGCAGACGCACTAAACATTGATCGTTCCACTTATGCTTATTACGAAACTGGAAAAACAACTCCAGATATTAATACGATTATAAAGCTATCAAAGATTTTTAATGTACCATATACAGAAATTTTTGAAAATGAAGAAGATAGCAATGTTTCAAGAGTGCGTGATGTTGCGACGCAAGAGGATGAATTTTTGCAGAAATACGGTCGAAAGAATAATGAACGTATTTATGATTTAACAAAAAATGAACAGCAAATGATTATCGGATTTCGCCTACTTCCATCTGATGAGCAGGAAGAGATCATGAATGAAATTTATATTAGAACTCGAAAAAAAGGCCGGAAATAAGGAAAAAATTAAGCTTTATAAAATCATTCATACCGATTAATTGGGCAGACGGCTGTTGCGGCCCAATCAATCGGTATGAACTTTTTGTTGTAAATGCTTATATTGGCAGGAAGATTGACTTTCTGGATTGTTTGTGGGATACTAAAACCCGGCGGTGAAAGAACTTTTGAGGTTTAAAAATGAGGAGGACATTGAATGGAAAAAGAGCTTGCAAAAGCGTATGAGCCACAAAAAGTGGAAGATAAAATTTATGATTTTTGGCTTTCGGGTGGATATTTTCACGCTAAAGTCGATCAGGATAAAAAACCGTATACGATTGTGATTCCACCTCCTAATATAACAGGGCAGCTTCATATGGGACATGCACTAGATGAGACGTTGCAGGATATTTTAATCCGGTTTAAAAGGATGCAGGGATATAGTGCGCTCTGGCTGCCGGGAACAGATCATGCGTCGATTGCAACAGAAGCAAAAATCGTGGAATCGATGAAAAAGGAAGGACTTTCAAAAGAAAAGCTTGGAAGAGAAAAATTTCTTGAGCGTGCGTGGGAGTGGAAAAAGCAGTACGGAGGAAGAATTGTCGAGCAGTTAAAGAAACTGGGTTCTTCCTGCGACTGGGCGAGAGAGCGTTTTACACTCGATGATGGATGCTCGAAGGCGGTAAAAGAAGTTTTTGTCCGGCTATATGAAAAGGGATTGATCTACCGCGGGGAAAGGATTATCAACTGGTGTCCTAATTGCTGCACTTCCATTTCGGATGCAGAGGTAGAATTTCAGGAAAAAGACGGAAATTTCTGGCATATTCGCTATCCGTTGACAGATAAAAGCGGATATTTGGATCTTGCTACAACAAGGCCGGAAACACTATTGGGCGATACTGCGGTTGCTGTCCATCCGGATGATGAACGGTATAAAGATTTTATTGGAAAGACGGTCGCCCTTCCACTTGTTGGCAGAGAAATTCCAGTTGTTGCAGACACATATGTTGAGATGGACTTTGGAACTGGTGTTGTAAAGATTACTCCGGCACATGACCCGAATGATTTTGAAGTGGGGCTGCGGCATGATCTACCTATTATTAGTGTGATGAATGAAAACGCGGTGATGAATGAAAACGCTGGAGCATATCAGGGACTTGACCGATATGAGGCAAGAAAACAGATTGTAAAAGATTTGGAAGAAGGCGGCTATTTGATAAAGGTTGAGCCGATGAAACATAATGTCGGATCGTGTTACCGCTGTTCGGAAACGGTAGAACCGCGCGTTTCGAAGCAATGGTTTGTAAAGATGAAGCCGCTCGCAGAGCCCGCGATCGATAGTGTCCGAAAAAAAGAAGTGCAGTTTGTTCCGGAACGTTTTTCTAAGATTTATTACCATTGGATGGAAAATATCAAGGATTGGTGTATTTCAAGACAGCTTTGGTGGGGACATCGGATTCCGGCATACTAC
>CAKSKO010000255.1 GCA_934465125.1 uncultured Eubacteriales bacterium | reverse complement strand
GCGCCGATGTGTGGGGTACCCTATCATAGCAGCGAAAGCTATGTAGCACGTCTCGTATCAAAGGGCTATAAGGTTGCGATTTGCGAGCAGATGGAAGACGCCAATGCAACAAAGGGAATTGTAAAAAGGGATGTTGTGCGTGTTATCACTCCTGGAACAGTTTTAGAAGGGAGTATGCTAGATGAAACGCGCAATAATTTTATTTGTTCTCTTTTTCTGGGAAAAGAGATTGTGGGAATTTGCTTTTGTGATATTTCGACCGGCGAATTGTATGTAACGGAGTTAACCGGAAAGGAATTAAATCAGAAAACAAAAGATGAATTAGGAAGATTTAATCCAAAAGAGATCTTAATTGGAGGAGATACTGCAAATTACCCCGAGCTTCCTAAATTTATTAGGGAGCGTCTTTCAAGCAGTGTTGAGATTCTGAAAGACTCGGAGTTTGAAACTAGTCGGTGCGAACAAATTCTGTTGAGACATTTTAAGAAAGGCACCATAGATCAGCTTGGCTTAAAGCAAAAAATGATGGCAGTATCCAGTTTAGGAGCATTGATTACATATTTAGAAAACACCCAGAAAAAAGGACTCGAACGCATCAATTTAATTGAATTATATAGCGATTCTCAATTTATGCATCTTGATATTGGAACAAGAAGAAACCTGGAATTATTACAAACGATGCGCAGCTGCGAGAAACGTGGTTCCTTACTATGGGTTCTTGACCAGACGAAAACGGCAATGGGAAAACGTTTGATACGCATTTGGCTGGAACAGCCTCTTTTAAGCTGTGTTAAAATTCTTCGGCGCCAGAATGCAGTAGCGGAACTCCACGCCGATATGATGCTGCGTGGCTCAGTTATGGAACAGCTTTCGGGAGTTTATGATCTTGAACGATTGATGACAAGGATTGTTTATGGATCTGCAAACGCCAGAGATCTTCGTTCACTCGTTGGAACAATTTCAAGAATGCCAGAGATTCGGCGGTGTATGAAAGATGTAAAATCAGGCTTGCTGATTGAAATACGCGATGCCATTGATCCTCTTTGTGATGTAAAAGATTTGATTGAAGCCGCAGTTGTTGAAGACCCACCTTTTTCTGTTAGAGAAGGCGGTATCATAAAAAAAGGATTTCACGAAGAAATCGATTTACTCAGAGGAGACATGACTGATTCACAGGGATTTCTGACCGCGATTGAAGCAAGAGAAAGAGAAAAAACGGGAATTCCCAAATTAAAAGTAGGCTATAACCGCGTTGCTGGATATTACATTGAGGTTACAAATTCTTTTATTCATAAGGTACCGGATCACTATATACGCAAACAAACCTTAACCAACTGTGAAAGATATATTACAAAAGAATTAAAAGAACTGGAAGGACGTATTTTAGGCGCCAAAGATAAATCGATGCAGCTTGAATATCAGGTATTTAATCAAATTAGGGAACGGATTGCAAAGCAACTTGATCGCATACAAAAAACTGCAAAATCCATTGCACAGATGGATGTGCTTTGTTCTTTTGCGGAAGTTGCTGCAAAAAACCGATATTGCTGCCCTGTGATCAATACAAACGGAAGAATTATTATCAAAGATGGACGGCATCCTGTGGTAGAAAGACTATTGGACGGTGCTCCTTTTGTACCAAATGATGTGATGCTTGATAAGGATGATAATCGCGTTGCCATTATTACGGGACCTAACATGGCTGGAAAATCCACTTATATGCGTCAGACTGCCTTGATTTCGTTGATGGCACAAATTGGTTGTTTTGTTCCGGCTAGAGAAGCAGAGATTGGGGTTATAGATAGTATTTTTACAAGAGTCGGGGCGTCAGACGATCTGGCGTCCGGACAATCAACCTTTATGGTTGAAATGACGGAGGTTGCGCAGATCGTTAAAAATGCAACTTGCAATAGCTTACTGATTTTAGATGAGATCGGGAGAGGAACTTCTACCTTCGATGGAATGAGTATTGCAAGAGCGGTACTAGAATATGTCGCCGACCAAAAGACTCTAGGCGCAAAAACCCTTTTTGCAACGCATTACCATGAATTAACAGAACTTGAGCAGCTGCTAAAAGGTGTAAAAAACTATAATATCGCCGTCAAAAAACGCGGTGATGATATTACCTTTTTGAGAAGAATCGTCCCTGGCGGAGCAGACGACAGCTATGGTATTGAAGTGGCTAAATTGGCGGGTTTGCCGGCTTCGGTTATTTCCAGAGCCAAGGAAGTTTTAAGTCAAATTGAAG
>CAKSKO010000254.1 GCA_934465125.1 uncultured Eubacteriales bacterium | reverse complement strand
ATATGTAATAGATATACTATGAAGTTACATGAAAAAAGCACTTCTGAAATAAGAAATGCATATAATGATAATATTAAAATTAATCAGCAAACAATAGATTTTTTAAAGAAAAGCTTAGATGAGGAAAAACAAAACAATATTCAATTCAAGAAGGAAAATGAAAAATTAAGGAATGAAATAGATAAGTTAAGGAAAAAAGTTAATAATGCAGGGAGGAGTTAAATATGACATATAAATTGTTTTATACAATATGTTTTGTACTTATTGTAATTATTATTTGCCTTTCCTTGAGCTATTTGATTATATTAAAACATAAAATTTCAAAAGAAAAGCGATGTGCATGTATTTATAAGTATATGTCAGAATTGCAGTTCCAATATGAAAAAGCTATGAAAAATAATATATTTATCAAATTTCCGATGATAAAAACAGAAATAGAACATACATTATCAATTTATAGGAATAGTTCGATGGTTGGTAATAATAGTTTTGATAAAACAAAGGTTATCAGAAAGAAATTTCGTACTGAAGAAGTGTTGAACAATAAATTATTTCATGAAATTAAAATAATAACAAGTTATGATTCTGAACTTAAAGCTATTTTAGATTTAAATAGCGAAATAAAAAAGCAATTTGCTTTACTTAAAATGCCTATTCAATATAGAATAGATGAAATTTTACATCAGGTAAAGTTACATATTTTAGAAATTTTGATTTTAATTTTGAAAAAACTTGACAATAATACAGAAATGGAAACTAAACAGCAACAATATGATGATTTTGACGAATTTGATAAATATAAAATTGCACATGCGTAATTATTTGCACCTCATTATGAGGTGCTTTTGTATTGCAAAATAATCATGAAAGGGGCGGTATAATGCCAAAAAGCAAAGGCGGAAGACCGCCGAAGTATACGAGCAAGGAACAGATAGAAGGGCTTATAGAGGATTATTTCAAGGAATGCGAAGGCGTTCCTTTTTTTGATGAGGACGGCAAGCCGCTGGTTACGGACAAAGGCTATGTTGTCTACAAGATACATCCGAAGCCTCCGACAGTGACCGGTTTGGCACTGGCACTCGGTTTTAACAGCCGACAGGCATTGCTTAATTATCAGGGCAAAAAAGAATTTAATGACACGATTACACGGGCGAAAAGCTATGTCGAAGAATATGCCGAAAGAAGGCTGTTTGACCGTGACGGTGTTCAGGGTGCGAAGTTTTCACTTATTAATAACTTTAAGGGCTGGGCGGAACATACCAAGGAAACAGCGCAGAACGATAATAACATTGAAGATGATCCGATAACAAAATCGCTTAAGGAGGAGTTTAAGAATGGCCTTCTCTGAAAAGCAAAAACAGATACTTAAATTCCCGTACAGTAAATATGATGCACTTATATGTGATGGTGCGGTAAGAAGCGGTAAGACCTCAATAATGTCTTTGTCGTTTTTCTTGTGGGCTATGGGAAATTTCAATAATTGTGCGTTTGCGCTGTGCGGAAAATCGGTTGGAGCAGTAGAGAGAAACATAGTTGCACCTATGCTGTCAATCCGGTATCTGAATGATAATTTTGATATACGTTATACCAGAGGCGATCATGTCATAACCGCAAGACGGGGCGGCATTGAAAACAGAATGTATCTTTTTGGTGGTAAAGATGAAAGCAGCTATACATTGATACAGGGAGTTACTCTTGCAGGAGTGCTTCTTGATGAAGTCGCACTTATGCCGAGATCGTTTGTGGAACAGGCACTTGCAAGATGTTCCGTGCATGGTGCGAAACTGTGGTTTAACTGCAATCCGGAAAACCCTATGCACTGGTTCAATCAGGAATGGATAATAAAGTCCGATGAAAAGAACGCAATGCATCTGCATTTCCTTATGGACGATAATCCTTCACTTGATGAAGAAACAAGACAGAGATATTACAGAATGTACAGCGGAGTGTTTTATCAACGGTATATTCTCGGAAAATGGATTATATCCGACGGTGTTATATACGATATGTTCAGCCAGTCCGAAAATATATATCGCCCTGATGAAACTCCGATAGATATGAAATGGGTAAGCACAAGAACGATTTCTGTTGATTATGGAACAACTAATCCTATGAGATTTTTGGATATATATGATAACGGCGAATACATAAGGGTGCATTCGGAGTATTCATGGGACAGCCGGAAAGAACACCGTCAGAAAACTGATAAGGAATACGCTGATGATTTTATGGACTTTATGGGAAATGACTGGTGCAC
>CAKSKO010000253.1 GCA_934465125.1 uncultured Eubacteriales bacterium | reverse complement strand
GTTCTTCGTGATTCGAAAAAGAAAAGAATCGTCTTCTTCCATTCTTTCAAAGGAGCAGCTAATATGACAGAAACAATGGGAAAAATCAAACACTGCCATCACCTTTTGACTTCAAAACAACTCTCTTGTCAGGAGCTTACAAAGGAATATCTCCATGCTATCGAACAGCATAATACAAGCCTAAATGCATATGTTGCAGAAACTGCCGATCTTGCGTTAAAAACAGCCGAAAAAGTCGATCAAAAAATCAGCAGTGGAGAACCGATCTCTTTGTTAGAGGGAATCCCAATGACACTGAAAGACAATATTTCAACGAAAGATATCCCTACCACCTGCTGTTCCAATATGCTTAAAAATTATGTTCCGATTTATGACGCCTTCGTCTGGGAACTGCTAAAAAATCAAAATTCAGTCCTTCTTGGGAAAACAAACATGGACGAGTTTGCGATGGGATCTTCCTGCCAAACCTCTGCGTTTGGAGGAGCAATGAATCCACACAATTTAGAATATGTAGCAGGAGGCAGTTCAGGCGGCGTCGCATCGGCTATCAGCGGAAATCTTGCTGTATACGGTTTAGGATCTGATACCGGCGGATCGATCCGGCAGCCCGCAAGTTTTTGTGGGGTTGTGGGATTAAAGCCTACTTATGGGGCAGTATCACGGTATGGATTGATCGCTTATGCTTCGAGCTTTGATCAGATCGGACCAATTGCCTCTACGGTTGAGGATACTGCGATTGTATTCGACGCGATCGCAGAATATGACCCAAAGGATTCCACTTCTCAAAGGCGACAATCTTCTAAAACAGTGGATAGACTGACAAACAGCATCAAAGGGATGAAAATCGGGATCATCAAAGATTATTTTGATGAAATTTCTGATGAAGTAAAAGAAGCGCTTCAAAACGCGATTCAGGTTTATAAAGATCTCGGGGCAGAAATTGTAGAGTTTTCACTTCCGATTATTAAATACGCCCTGCCAATTTATTATATCCTCGCCTGCGCGGAAGCTTCTTCCAATCTCAGCAGATACGACGGAATCCGATATGGATATCAGACAGAACAGTATCGTGATATTGATGAAATGATTTGTAAAACACGCAGCGAAGGTTTCGGAGACGAGGTAAAACGTAGAATTTTGTTGGGCAATTATGTACTAAGTTCAGGGTATTACGATGCATACTATAAAAAAGCGCAGAATTTACGCGGCGCTGTTGTTAAGGGATTTGAAGATGCGTTTAGCAGCTGTGATGTCATTTTATCAGCTACTGCCCCGTCGACCGCATTTCAAAAAGGATACTGTGCTGCGCATCCGATTGAAACGTATCAAAGCGATATTTGTACTGTCCCAGTCAATATTGCCGGTTTGCCAGCTGTTTCGGTTCCTTGCGGATTTGATCAAAAAGGGCTCCCAATCGGAATGCAACTGATCGGGAACCGTTTTTCTGAATCTGTCATTTTAAACGCTGCTTACCAGTTTGAACAGCAAACAAAGAATACCTCTTTTTTGAGTGTTGATATGGGGGTAAAACTATGAAGTACGAGTTGGTCTGCGGGCTAGAAACGCATGTAGAGCTCGCTACAAAAAGTAAAATCTTCTGCGGTTGCACGACCTCCTTTGGTGGAGAACAAAACACACATTGCTGCCCTATTTGTATCGGGCTGCCGGGAACACTTCCAAAATTAAACGAAACAGTCGTTGATTACGCAATTATGGCGGGGTTAGCAACCAATTGCGAAATCAGTACGATTTCTAAGATGGACCGAAAGAACTATGTTTATCCGGATCTTTCAAAGGCGTATCAAATTTCGCAGTACGATATGCCGCTTTGTAAAAATGGATATCTCACCCTCTCCTCTGGAAGAAAGATTGGGATCACAAGAATCCATATTGAAGAAGACGCTGCGAAACTAAACCATCAACGAGGAGACACTTTTGTCGATTATAACCGAGGTGGAGTCCCCTTAATTGAAATCGTATCGGAACCGGATATTCGAAGCGTAGAAGAAGCCAAAGAATACGTTGAAAGGCTTCAGCTCATTATGAAATACATCGGTGTTTCCGATTGCAAAATGCAAGAAGGCTCGATGCGGTGCGATGTGAATATTTCTGTTCGCCCGGTTGGGGACGATACATTCGGGACAAGAACAGAAATTAAAAACATGAATTCGATCACTTTTATGACAAAAGCAATGGAATATGAGATCAACCGTCAGATTGATCTCTTAGAAAGCGGTGAAACGGTCGTTCAGGAAACAAGGCGATATAATGAATCGACCGACAGTACAGAAAGTATGCGCT
>CAKSKO010000252.1 GCA_934465125.1 uncultured Eubacteriales bacterium | reverse complement strand
CAACAAAGGAAGCGGTCCACCGTATTAAAAACCTATAAGGGTAAAAAGAGCTGTTATCGCTCCTGTTTGAAACTGCATGTATTTTTTGTTCAGTTTTGAAACGGGAGCTTTTTGCTTTTTTATCACCCAAATAGAAAAGGATAAAATTTCTAGTTCGTAATGATTTCTTATTTAAATCCATGCTATAATATGTATTAAGAATTAAAATATTATACAATTTTATCTTAGGGGGATATTATGGCTTGTTTAAAAAATACTGTTGCTTTTTTGTTGTCTTTTATAGTAATTGCCACTTGTTTTTTGGGATGTAATAATTATGACAATCAGGCATCAGAACCAGATATCAGCAGGACAACAAATGCGACCAAAGATTACGATATTTCTGTTTATAGCTTTAAGAAAGAAAACGCAGAACAATTTAAAGAAATGTGTGTAGAGTATACCTTTGAAACTGGAGTCAAGATAAAATTTTCTTCTGTTGAATCCAATCAGGATGCGATGGAAACACTACTTGCAGAAATGGATTCTCTAAATCAGCCAACTATCTTTACAGTACAAGGTATAAGAGAGCTTTCCGAGTGGGAACAGCGCGGACTCGTCTTAGATTTTAACAAAGCTTCAGAAGACAAATTTAAAACAATGTCAGAAGAAATACCGTCAGACTTTAAGTTGTCTTCTGATGGCAGTAACAATTATGGAATTCCAATTGGGGTTGAAGGGTATGGATATCTCGTGGATACACAAATGATCTCTGATCTCTTTGAAACGAAATCAGTCAATAACCTTTTACAGGATATAAAAATAGCATCTTACGACGAATTTAAATTATTAGTAAATGCGCTGGATCATTATATTAAGGATAATACAGTTTCGACAATTAAGCTAAACGGAAAGCAATACACACTAGCTCCTACAAAGACAGAGCTCTCTAAGCAATTAACCGGTGTATTTTCTGTTGCCGGATCAGAAAAATGGACATACGGCGATCATATGCTAAATGTAGCACTCACAACTGTATTCTCCGCTCCGGTTGATGCGTATAAAGCAACAAATACCCAGTTAGACTCCTTAAGTAATCCCCTGATAAAATACGCTCAAGCCCTTGATCTAAAAACATCTCACGCATCAGGTGATACTGCTCCCATACAACGCGGCCCAGAATTTGTGAACCCTTTAGTCAATGGTTATGAACAAGCAATCAATCATTTTGCATCCGGTAAATCTGTCTTCTTAAAACAGGGCAGTTGGGTTTATCGTACCATTGAGCAAAAAAATACAGAAGTCGCGAAAAGGCTTACTATTCTGCCTATAAAAATGCCAATAACGCAAAACGATATTAAAGTTCCCGATATGACAGTCGAAAAATTCAACAGTTCCATTCCTGTTTATATTCCGATGTATTATGCAATTAACGCAAAAGCAACCGAGAAGGAACAGAAATTAGCACAAGATTTTTTGGTTTGGCTAAATACTTCCGAAGAAGGACAAAAATATATTACTGATGCATTTCAAATAATTCCATATAATATTACAGAATCGAAAACATTTGAAAGTCCGTTAAATAACGTAATTTTAGAATACAAGAAAACTGGACACTTTTTATCTGATCCCTATCACGGCACACCATTATCTTGGTCACAAAACGCTGTAGGCCAAAAAATTCAAAATGAATATCTCACCAAACAAACATGGACAAAAGAGGATTACAAAGCGATTTCAGAATATGCAGTATCGGAATGGAAAGCGTTAAAAAATCAATAAACTACGTGACTCCATGCATAATTGATTGTCGTAAAAAAGACACTAAAAAGGCATCGATTATAAAAATCGATGCCTTTCTTTGAAAGGAGTTACATTATGAACAATTACGTAGATAATCCTGAAATGCCCTTAGGGCTTGGCATTGCATTGGCACAAAATATCACTGCCATGAACTATTTCTCTTCTCTTCCCAAACAAGAGGTTATTGATGGCACACACCAAATACAATCAAAGCAGGAAATGCGCCAGTATGTACAAGATCTAATCACTCTATCATAATTTCCAACCAAAAGGAGCATCCCAAAAATCGGATGCTCCTTTTGATAAAAATTTTATCTTAGACTTAAACTCTGATTTACTGTTTTTTTTGCGCTCTTGTTACCGTTAAGAAATCAGAAAATCCAGTCATATCAAAAACTTCCATGATTGTATCGTTCACATTCTCTACAACCATTGTTCCAACTACATCATTGGTTTTCTTCTGCGCATTTAAAAGGACTCTTAAGCCTGCGCTGCTGATATATTCCAATTGAGAAAAATCTAAGACCAAATTAAGT
>CAKSKO010000251.1 GCA_934465125.1 uncultured Eubacteriales bacterium | reverse complement strand
TCCGAACTCCGTCCCCATAAAAATTAATTTTTTACCTGGATGCGCCATCATATATGTGATGAACGCTCTGACTCCAGCAAATTTCTCTTCATAGGTCCCTGGCATTTTATTAATCAGAGAACCCTTTCCATGCACTACTTCATCATGAGAAACAGGCAAAACATAGTTTTCTGAGAAAGCGTAGAAAAAAGAAAAAGTTAAGTTATCATGGTTAAACGGACGGTAGATCGGATCAAGCGACATATAGTGAAGCATGTCATTCATCCATCCCATATTCCATTTATAATTAAATCCAAGCCCTCCTGAATAAGTTGGTCTAGATACCATTGGCCAAGAAGTCGATTCTTCTGCAATCATCATGACGTCAGGGAATAAACCAAACGCTGCTTCATTCAACTTTTTTAAAAATGCTACCGCTTCCAGGTTCTCCTTGCCTCCAAACTTATTTGGCATCAACTCGCCTTCTTTGCGGCTGTAGTCCAAATAAAGCATCGAAGCCACTGCATCCACCCGGATTCCATCAATATGATACTTTTCAAGCCAAAATATAGCGCTTGAAATTAAGAAACTGATTACTTCATTTCGTCCGTAATCAAAAACAAGCGTTCCCCAGTCTTTATGCTCTCCTTTTCTAGGATCAGCATACTCATAGCATGGAGTCCCATCAAACCGGGCGAGCCCATGAATATCTTTCGGAAAATGTGCCGGAACCCAATCCATAATAACGCTAATCTCTGCCTGATGACATCGGTCAATAAAACGCATAAAGTCATGCGGGGAACCATATCGCGCAGTAGGAGCAAAATATCCCGTCACCTGATAGCCCCAAGAAGCATCAAAAGGATATTCTGTCATCGGCAATAGTTCTATATGTGTATATCCCATTTCTTTTATATATGGAATAAGCTCATCAGCAAATTTTTCATAGGAAAACGTATTGCCATCCATATATTTTCTCCAAGATCCTGCATGCACTTCATAAATATTAACAGGGGAATTATAATGCGCCGATGCAACCTTACGCTTGCTCCATTTAGAATCATTCCATTGATATCCTTCCAAACTGCAAACCTTTGATGCATTGGACGGTCTTGTTTCACAATGAAACGCATAGGGATCCGCTTTTAGAACCGTATCTCCTTTTTGTGTCTGTACACTAAACTTATAGATTGCATACTCTTCGAGCTTTTTTCCTACAAAGCATTCCCAAACACCGCCAGCACTGATTCGAGTCATTGGGTTTTTCTTTTGATCCCATTTATTAAAATCGCCAACCACAGAAACTGCTTTTGCATTCGGAGCCCATGTTCTAAAAATGACCCCATCTATACCGTCAACTACCGTCCGGTGTACCCCCAGATAGTTATATGCTTTGTAATTTGTTCCTTCATGAAACGATTTTAATTCTGTATCCTCTAAAAAATTGTTATCTATGCTCACCCGTTACAACTCCCCTTATTTTAATACTACCTTATACAATACTTTATATCATAACAATATTTATGCAAAATTTCAAGCTTTATTTGGTTGTTTTCTTAGAAGATTTCCTTTTTTATCTTCTTTATTTATATATATTGTACAACTTCTAGTATAATATCTCTTAGAAGTCTATGTTTTTGTGTTTTTTTACCACAAATAATAGTATCACAAATAAAAATTGAATTTTCTCGAATATTGCCATTTTATAATAAAAAATTAATTGAAACCGTTTGCCCAAGAGAAAAAGAATAAATAAGACATTCCTTTACCGGCAATCCCAAACATTTTTGTGCCGCATAACGATACAGTGATAATTGTTTTTGATACCGAAATTGTAATTTCTCTATACTTTTTAAACAATCTGTCTTATAATCCACAATGACAATTTGTCCATCTTCAATAAAAACACAATCAATCGCTCCTTGTAAAACAACCAATTCATTGCTTCCTTCTTTGATATCTCCTTCGATGTCAGATGCTTTTAAGTCGACTGTAAACCGATATTCTCGAAAATACTGTTCTGCTGATAAAATTCGTTTGATCAAATCACTGGCAAAAAACATCTTGAGCTTGGAAAGATCAACAGCATTTGCCTGCTCCTTTGTTAAAAACCTTTTCTCACAAAGAGACTGAAGCTGCTCTTCTAGATTTTCTTTTGCTAGATTATACTCGGCAAACTGCAAAAATAAATGAAGAGCAGTTCCCTTTGCAGCAGGAGAAATTCTTTCTCCTGTCATAAATGCTGGAACAGAGGCTTGCCAATTATCCAAAAAATCTTCCCTTTTTGTAGGAAACTCAGAAGCAGATACCTTTGTAGGAATAGTATGTAGTTCTTTTCGCGGATATGCAT
>CAKSKO010000250.1 GCA_934465125.1 uncultured Eubacteriales bacterium | reverse complement strand
CTCTAGGAATTGATCCCGCACTGTCGGGGTCGAACACTCATTTGCATACAAATTATAGTTTTGTGATATTTTTTTCTGAGAAAATAAAATATCTTTTAAAATATTTTTTTCGTTCATTTCTTTTTTATTCTGATTCACAATATCCTCCTATCCCAAACAATTCAAAAGACTGTCATAATGAGCCTGATGTTTTGCTGCTAATTGCTGACACTGAGCCTTTAACTGTGGGTCAGAACACAACTCTGCATAAAACTGATATTTTATAACAAGCAATTCCTCTAAATTTAATTGATCTTCTATCGCTAGTAGTTCTTTTTCTGTCAAAGAAACCATTTTCTTTCCTCTTTCTTATTTTATTTCGGTTCAGCTTATGTAGCTGCCGCCTTAATATTATTTTCTCTTTTTGATAACCCAAAGCTAATAAATAAAGCCTGATCGACTTCATTCATCGAGAGATAATCAAGACATCCCATCTTTTCCTTTAGTCTTTTTTTATCAATGGTTCGGATCTGTTCCAAAAGAACAACATAGTCCTTTGCCAATCCACTTCCACTTGCATTAAGATGAATATGTGTTGGTAAATTTGCTTTTGCATGTTGGCTTGTGATGGCTGCGGCGATGACAGTTGGACTAAAACGGTTACCAACGTCATTTTGTACAATGAGCACTGGTCGGACGCCTCCCTGCTCTGAACCAACCACCGGACTTAAATCGGCATAAAAAATGTCCCCACGTTTTATAATCACGGTTTTCACGCTCCGAAGTTTTGATATTTGAGTCATCTGCTGACAAAAATATTTTTACCGGATCAAAACACTTTTAATCATAATTTTTACAAAAGCCTAAAAATTATCAAAGTTATTGTTCACCAGTATCTCTTCCATAATATTAACAACACTGCAATCGTGACATAAAAAAGCCTACGAACAACTATCCGTAGGCAATAGAAATTAGGCACATGTAACAAAATCAGCACTAAAATCAAGCTCTTTGATCTCAATTTTCTCGATAAAGCCTGTTTTGTCGTTTACCGTTATTTTAAATTCCCCCGAAGGACATTCTCCCAAATAGGCAGAATGTCCTTTGTCTGATGAAACGCATCTCAGCTGATCCGGGCAATCAGCAACACTTAGCACATCAAGCATTGCCGATACAAAGCAGGTCTGTGGAAGCAGAGAAGTTTCCGAATTACACGACAGTCCTTGGTATGAGATGCTCTGCTGGCCATTTTCTAATGTAAAGGTCATACCATTTAAAATATCTGGTTTTAAAATAGAAACAGAAGCAGTTTGGCTGGTCGATCTTGTTACTGTACATTCCATCTGTATTCCTTTAAAACATATATCAGCAGAAGCAGTAAAATTTGTATAGATCGTCTCAGACAAGTTTGCTTGCGTTTTCTCGCAGCCCGTCAGATATAATAATAACAGTCCCAAAGCAGCAAAAAGACAAACAGTTTTTCGCATCACATCACCCTAACGTTCTAATTCTAAAAATAAAGAGGGAAGCTTATCAATCAGATCAGTTGGAGTCATCGCAGTCTGGGAAAATTCCTTCGCACACATATCCCCAGCCTTCCCATGTAAATATACTCCGCACATCGCTGCAGAAGACACATCCATCCCCTGCGCCAAAAAAGAAGCAATCATACCTGCTAAAACGTCTCCACATCCTCCTTTTGCCATTCCGGGATTCCCTGTTCTGTTTACAAACACTTTGCCGCTTGGAAAAGCGATTAATGTATTCGCTCCTTTTAAAACAAGGACCACATGGTACTTTATAGCAAATGTTTTTGCTATGGACAGACGGTTTTTCTGAACTTCTTTGGCGTGAATCCCCAGGAGCCTTCCCATTTCTCCCGGATGTGGAGTTAAAACAGCAGTAGCTTTGAGCTCTTTTAATATATCTATATTCTTAGAAATAATATTTATTCCGTCTGCATCGATTACCAGCGGCGTCTTTACGCTTGCGGCAATATCGTAAAGCAATTCTTTTGTATCAGCGCAGCATCCCATTCCGCATCCAATCAGGCAGGCGGTGGATTGATTGGCAAGCTCTATAAGCTCTACTTTACATTTTGAAGAAAGTGTTCCTGTTTTTGTACTATTCATCACTACAAAAACAGGTTCTGAAACAGCACTCGAAACAATCGGATAGATATTTTCTGGCAACACCATTTTAACAATCCCAGCACCAGAACGCACCGCTGCTTTAGCTGATAACACTGCTGCTCCGGCCATTCCCCTGCTTCCGCAAACACAAAGAAGTGTCCCAAAATCGCCCTTATTCGCCGATTTTGCTCTCGGACGTAGTTTCCACTTCACCATTGCTTTGCTAGTCTCTTCCA
>CAKSKO010000249.1 GCA_934465125.1 uncultured Eubacteriales bacterium | reverse complement strand
TACAGAACTTGTTCGCCCTGTTGTTGGAAAAAAGTTGAGCAGAAGAGTAAAGAAGCTAACACATATTGAGCAAGATGAAGTGCTTTCGGGAGTACCGTTTTCCCGGGCGCTTCATTTATTTAAGAGGTTTTTGGGAAATGGTGTTCTGTTGACATGGGGAATATCTGATCTTTTGGTACTGATAGAGAATCATCAGTATTATTTTGGAACGAAGAGGCTTGCGTTTTTAAATGGTTATTTAGACTTGCAGCGATACTGTCAATTTATATTGTTGTGTGATCAAAAGCAGCAGATGGGTCTTTATAAAGCTGCAGAGCTTTTTGGCATTGACCAGAATGCAGAAGAACGGCATAGAGCCCTTTATGACAGTATGATTGCAGCAGACTGCTTTGTTTCGGCCTTTAACTTGTCGTCGTTTTTTATGCTTTTGCAAGATACATCGAGTGAAATATTTTTTGAAAAACTATTCTTTCAAAAAACTCAGGTTTATGATCTTTCTGATCCAAGAATTGATTGGGAAGAGATGTCTTTTGATTGTGAACACTGTCAAGAAAAAGCAAAACGTATTTCTGATTGGAAAGTAAAACAAAAAAGTTTTATTGCTTTGTTTCGTTGCAGCACCTGCGGCGAAGAATTTATAGGAAGAATTCGGCTGATCCAAACATATGACAGTATTTTGGTCAAGAAGAAGCGGTATCAATCGCGTGAAGAATCATGATGGAGTTTTTTCCGGATGAACGATATTCTGATAAAATAGTTGTAAGAGAAAAATTTCTAGAAAAGGGAGAGTTGGTAGATGGAGTTTCACAGCGATGTGATGCGCCTGAATCGCAAAAATGGAGTAGGATATCTTACGTTTTTTAAGTTGGAGCGGTTTCCATTTCTGAAACATGCGTTTTCGACCAAATTAGGCGGAGTGAGCCAAAACGAGTATTCAAGCATGAATTTAAGTTTCGGAAGGGGTGACTCGGATAAAAATGTGATAGAAAATTATCATCGGTTTTGTGATGCTGTTGGGGTTTCGTTTGATGGATTAGTTGCGTCGGCTCAGGATCACCATACCAATATCCGCGTTGTAACAGAACAGGAAAGAGGGATTGGAATTTATAAAAAACGGGATATGGGAAGTGTTGACGGACTTTTGACCAATACACCAGGAATCACTTTAGTAACCTATTATGCTGACTGTACGCCGGTGTTTTTTCTTGATCCTCAAAAAAAAGTGGTTGGCCTTGCTCATGCAGGGTGGAGAGGAACGGTTGGCAGAATAGCAGAAAAGATGGTCGAGAAAATGACAAAGGTTTATGGATCGAATTCTTCTGATGTGATTGCCGTGATCGGACCTGCGATTGGACCATGCTGCTATGAAGTGGATGAACCCGTATACCGTGAATTTAAAAGACTGACAGATTTGGATTCAAACCTGTTTGCCTTTGCTAGAGATGGTGTGAAATATACAGTGAATTTATGGGAGGCCAACAGACAAATTCTACTTCATGCAGGGGTAAAACAGATTGTGGTGACAGATATCTGTACAAAATGTCATAGCGATTTATTGTTTTCTCATCGAGCGACAAAAGGAAAGCGCGGAGGAATGACAGCGATGATTTCGCTAATAGACGATAAAGAGGCACGACGATGAAGATTTGCAACGATTGCCCGAGAAAATGTGGAGCGATCCGAACAGAAAAAGAAGGAAACGGATTTTGTGGGGTTGGAACGCTTCCAATTGTTGCAAAAGCGAGTATCCATCATTGGGAGGAACCTTGTATCAGCGGAGCGTCCGGTTCTGGTACGATTTTTTTTAGTTCCTGTAATTTAAAGTGTGTTTTTTGTCAAAATGAAGCAATTAGTTTTAAAAAGAAGGGAAAAATGCTTTCTGTCGACGAATTGATTTCTCTCTATCAAGAGTTAGAGAGAAAAGGAGCTTGTAATATCAATTTAGTAACCGCCGGCCATTTTACAGACGCTATTGTTGAGAGCTTATCGAGGTACCAACCGTCTGTTCCTGTTCTTTATAATTCGAGCGGGTTTGAGGAAGTCGAGACACTTGGGCGTCTTTCTGGTCTTGTTGACGTGTATTTACCGGATCTCAAATATATCGATTCCAAAAAGGCGAAGCGATATGCGAATGCCGAAAATTACTTTGAAGTAGCTTCCACTGCAATAGAAGAGATGGTACGTCAAACAGGAAAACCGTACTTTAACGAAGATGGCTTAATTGAAAGAGGAACAATTGTCCGCCATCTGATCCTACCCGAAAACACGAACGACGCGATACGAATTTTGGATTGGCTCGAGGAACAGTTTGGAGATACTATATTAGTAAGCGTAATGGGTCAGTATGT
>CAKSKO010000248.1 GCA_934465125.1 uncultured Eubacteriales bacterium | reverse complement strand
CTGGTGGACGAAGAGCAAAAAGCCTGAAAAACCGCGTAAAATCAAGCAAAATCGAGCTTCGGTTTCGTGAAATACGGCCTCAAAGCCGCTCGTCGCGCTCCACAGTTCTCCAAGAGATAATTTTCCAAACAGAAAATTTCTTTTGCAGTCTTTGCAAACTCAAAAGCCTTCCCCATTCGGGGGAAGGCTTTTTTTGCGCCCTTTTGGGAAAACGACTCGGCTCGACAAACGGACGAGAAGGTGATAAGATAATCTCAGACGAACACGGCATAGGGGGAACAGAATTCTCAAATCTCATCGTGTGATTGTGTTCGGAAAAATATTTTATAAAAGAGGAGCCAAGAATGAGGTATTACTTTTTCAAAACGAAAAAAACCATTTTCATTAAAATTGCAACAGCGTTTATTTCCATTATCGGCATCGCTAGTATGCCATACGTTGTCAAACTGCTCTTTGATTATGATTTTTCAAAAGGATGGAAAGGGGCAGCATGGATTGTTGTTCTCTATTTTATCGCAATCGCTGTAGGAATGATTTTCGAGTACATCAGTCAAAGACACTCTTGGAAATTGGGAAAAGAGTTCAATATTTTGATGAAACAGGATTTGTTCGACTCCACCCTCTCTAAAAGCTACAAAGAGTTTAAAATGTATGATGTTTCGGACTATATTTCGATTTTTAATAATGATGTCGCGGCTTGCGAACAGTATATCAAAAGCTGGGTGGAAATCATCCAGACAGTGCTTCAGCTGTTTGTGTACGGATTTTTCCTTTTTAAGCTCGACTACCGGTTGGCAATCCTCATCATTCTCAGCTCCTTTTTGAGCTTGATTGTTCCGAAACTGACCGGAAATCAGCTTTCTATCCGTAAATCGGATCAACTTTCGGGAATGGCCGCTTATGTCGATGCGATTCGCGACCTGTTGTCAGGATTTCGCTTTGTCAATAACGAGACCAGAGAAAATATTTCTAAGCGGCATAAAAGCGTTTTAGAGGGCGCAGAGGAAAAACAGTACCATTTCGGCAAATTTAATACACTCACCAACGTTGTGACGGGCAGCAGTATGTATTTTTTGCAGTGGGTTGTTTTTGCGGTGCTGGGGTATCTGCTGTTCCAAAGACAGATTACGGTCGGAACCGCGAGCGCCGCACTGGGATATATCCAAGACTTCTGCTACCCTGTTTCCTATATCCTCAAAGACATCAATAATGTTAATGCTTCCCGCGCAGCTACTACCAAGATGCTCAAAATCATTGATACCAACGCTCCGAAGCTCCCTTCTGTTTCCGATTTTAAAAATAAAATCGAATTTCGGAATGTTTCCGTTCGGTTGGGAGATTTTAACTTTGCTCACTTTTCCCATATCTTTGAAAAGGGCAAAAAGTATGCGATCATCGGCCCGAGCGGAACAGGCAAAACGACCATCTTTAATCTGCTGATGCAGTACGTAAATCCGGATGAAGGAAGCATCCTGATTGACGGGAAGCCGATTGAAGGAAAGGATACCAGTAAAATCATGACCTGCATCAACCAATTTGAGCACATCTTCCACACCTCCTTTACGGAGAATGCGACCGTGTTTCACACATATCCACAAAGCCGAATGAAGCAGGCACTGCGCTATTTTGACAATCAAAAGGTAAACAGCCTGACAGAGAAACAAAATGCTCAGGAGCTTAGCGGCGGCGAAAACCAGATGATGCAGCTGATTCGTGCGGTAACGGCAGATAAGCCCATCATACTGATGGACGAATCTTTTTCTGCGGTGGATGAGAACAATAAAACCATACTGCGGGAAAAGCTGCTTTCACTGGATAAAACGATTTTGTATATTACCCACGATGTTTCCGAGGACTGTTTAGGGCTCTTTGATGAAGTGATTGAATTAAAAAAATAGAGCTCATTTTCCATGCAGCGTTGCAAACTCAAAAGCCTTCCCCAATCGGGGAAGGCTTTTTTGCGTCTTAGTCGAGCAAATGGGAGGATACGAGCAGAAAAACCAACCAAGATGGACGCAGGCCAATCGGGAAAATCCCCCAAAAAATCTTATTTTATTGACAAATCAGCTAAAACAGGAACGGATATTTACTAAAGTCTTGAAAGGTGGCAGAAAATATGATAGACTTTACTCGATAGAAGCAATGAGGGCGCTTTGCAGAAAAAAGGCACCTTTGATCGGAAAAAACGAATACAGAAAGGAAAACGCTATGAAATATTGCACACATTGCGGACAAGAGGTTCAGCCCGGCGCGGCGTTCTGCACTTCGGCTATCCTGTTTTCCGCATCGGCACAAAGGTCAGATTTGGTCAGCACCACAACCGGCACAGCGCCGCTGTCGTAGGTGACGGACAGATACCGTTCCAGCCGCCTGATATTGAAATTGTTGTTG
>CAKSKO010000247.1 GCA_934465125.1 uncultured Eubacteriales bacterium | reverse complement strand
CGCAGGTAGGCGCATTACAGACAATGAAAGCATTAGGCGTTCAGCCGCAGGCTTGGGGACCGATGGCAGAGGGTAGACACGGTATTTTCACGCACAAGGTACTTTCCACTATCGCAGAGAAGTACGGCAAAACCGCCGCACAGGTTGCTCTGCGTTGGAACACGCAGCGTGGCGTTGTCATTATTCCGAAATCCGTTCATCGCGAGAGAATGGAAGAAAACTTGAATATTTGGGACTTCACTTTGAACAATGAGGATATGACCGCTATTGACGCTTTGGATTTGGGACACAGTGAAATTATCGACCATAGTGCCGCCGAAACTGCAAAGGGACTCAACGATTGGAAAGTTCACGATTAACAGCAGAGAGGTAAAATAGTGGATTTTGAAAGAGTAATAGCAGGCAAAGACGCATTAAGTGATTTTGCCCCTAAGTTTGCCGTACTAAATGATGATATACTTTTCGGTTAGGTTTGGTTGAGAGAATAGTAGCTTTTACCAAGGAATCGGAGCTTTATTACCGTTGCGGCACTAATGACAAGAGGTATTGTTAATTTTTCTTTTGAACATCATCTTCGTACAGCAAAGAAAAATGGTATCACAAAAGAAGAAAAGGAAAGTAAAATTACTGTCATCGCATTGAGAAATTTTGATGAACATAAGCGTGAATAGCTGATCTGTTCGGTCTACGGCAGCAAAACATACAATAAGATAAGAAAATACGGGAATGAAAGATTTTCCTTTCTACTGCCCGAAATGCAAACAGGACCAATCTATGAAACCAGCAACTGAGCGTTATCGAACAAGGTAAAGCGGTTGTAGTCAGATTCGAACAAAATCACCGCTCTTTACTGCCAGTTAGGTTAAGAAAACGGGTGTAAGGGCGAAGACAGCAGTATCATTAGCCAAATGGCGACATAGCCTTTCGGCTGCGCCGCCACCCTTATATATTTACTTGGTTATCGCATATCGGCTAAAAAACAGGGACTCTTCGGTATCATTGTCCTATTTCTCTCATATGAATGAATAGGAGGGATGAAAATGAGAGAAATAGTAGAAGACTATAACTATTGTGATGCAGATTTTTGTTTGTGTAATTATATTAGGTGCGCTCGTTTTATTTAAAACATTTGGGGGAGCGGCATACGATAATTTTAAAAGCTGGTATCTTGATAAAGTCAATGAATCTCTGATCGCTGGAAGTAATATTGAAGACTACAAAGAAGCGATCAGTGGTTTTGTTTCGAGGAATGTGGATGTATCGGAACTACCGGAGGAGTTGTCCCGTCATGCGGTTGTAACCTGCTCGTTATCGTCAGATCCGGTTGTGTTGTCATCTCCACTATCGCCGCCTCTTTCAAACGGAATCATCACTTCTGCGTTTGGAAATCGTGAGGATCCTTTTTCGGGGGAAAAAGCGGTTCATTATGGGCTTGATATTGGAGCAGATGAAGGTGAGCAGATTTTTGCAGTTTTGTCGGGTGTTGTAAAAGAAGTGGGTGAGAATACATCGTATGGAAAATATGTTCTTCTCGATCATGGCAACGATATTTCCTCTCGTTATGCACACTGCAGTGAACTTATGGTGAAGAATGGGGAAGAAGTGAAACGAGGACAATGTGTTGCGCTGGTGGGGAGTACAGGTTATGCAACCGGGAATCATTTGCATTTAGAGTTTTTAATCGGCCAAGAAAAATATGACCCACAACCTCTACTAAAAGGAATTTATATCTAAGATGCGGTACAATTTTTTAGGCTGCAAAGTAACAATTACATTTTGGTTTATCGCACTAATCACCGCAGTTTTGCTTATGGAGCAAACAGAAACCATGATTTGGGGAATCATAGCGGCAATGATGCATGAACTTGGCCATATATTTGCAATGATTTTAAAAGGGGATCATATAAGGGAGATAAAATTTAATTTGTTTGATATCGCGATTGTCGATAAAACAAGACAAAACAAAAGTTATCGAGATGATATTCTCATCTTATTTGCAGGACCAATGATAAATTTTATTTTATGTGTCTTATTTTATTTTTTATATCTGCTTACAAAAATAGAGTTTCTGTTGATTCCGATGGGACAGAACTGTCTGTTGGGAATTTTTAATATCCTTCCGATTGAATCTCTCGATGGTGGGCAAATTTTATACGCATTTCTGCTGCAAAGATTCTCACCGAAAAAATCAGAAATAATAGTAGAGCTCGTTTCATTTGTTGTTCTTCTTCCGTTAGCTGTTTTAGGATTTTATTTACTTTTGCAGTCACGATATAACTTTACGCTTTTGCTGATCAGCTGTTATTTAATGGCAGTGATACTCTTAAAGAAAAACAAATTTTATTAAAATAAAAATTTTTCTTGATTTTTGTTTTCATATTTAGTATAATAA
>CAKSKO010000246.1 GCA_934465125.1 uncultured Eubacteriales bacterium | reverse complement strand
GATTAGGATTGCTGTTTTTTTCTACGCTTGCGCGGAAAATTTCTGCTTGACCTTCTGAATTCTTTGAGCGTCCTCTTGTTCTGTTGGGTACCAATTTTTCGCTACCATCTTTTTATAGATATCATCCTGCATCTTTAGAGAATCATCTAAAGCTTTGTTAAAGGTATTGTTTATATTTGCCGTGCCGGATTCGATTGTTCCATGCAAATAAAGATCACAAACTCCTTTGGTTGATAACAAGATATCTTCCATTAAACATCTATCGTCCATATTTCTCTTATCCTCCTACACCAGCTGGTAAAATTGTTGGAATAACTCTTTGTGTCTCATTGAGATTTGTTCTACAAAGTTTTTTAATTCAGGATCCTGTAATTTTTGAGCTGTTTCCTGACATTTTGTTTGTAAGTGTGTTTCATGGGAAAGCGCGTCTTCGATATACAACAATTCCTTTGGACTCATTTTATCACCCCCGGATTTATTATATCTGAAAGGAAAACGTTTATCCTTAGATCGAGCGTGTATTAGTTTGTTTCCAATATTTTTTGCAGCAAGCGCTTAATTTCATCGAGGACGAGTTTCTTGTTTTCCTTCCTTGAGTTTTTCGTTACTTTTACCATTTTTTCAAGATAAGTGCCGGCAGAGCGGCTGTAGATACAAATATAGACGCTGTCATTCTCTCCGAAAGGATTCTGATCGTCGGCGCAGCCAAGTTTACCTGTTACCCCAACGCCGAGATCCGAATCTGCATAGACGCTAATCTTTTCGCTCATCTCTTTGGCAACCTCAGGACTATATACGCTGTATCGCTCGATGAGATCTGGATCGACGCCCAGCTTAATTTTATAGGCATTAGAATAAGTCACCGCACCAAAGTGAAATACACTCGAAGCGCCTTCGATATCTGTGATACTATTTGCCACCACGCCGCCAGTACATGATTCCATCACGGATATTGTTTGTTTTTTTTCGATGAGATGTTTTATGATGTTTTTCATGATCGTCCCTCCTTTTTCAAAAATTTTTGACTGCCTACGGCAGAGCGAGGTTGAACCTTGGATTCTCGCGCTCGGAGTTGCTTTACTGACGACCGGCAGGGCAGATCGTGCTCTTAGCTTGAGTGAATTTTTCATTTTTTACATGCTCCGAGCCACTCTCCGGGTTAGAATGGGGTGAGAAAAACGCTAGGAGTTTTATAAATAAAAAGAAAGAAACCGTACAAGTGTGACAAAACACTTCATGCGGTCTCTTCTAATTTTTATATTAAAAACCTAGCCCACAACTTTATCCTTAAAAACACAAACAGACTATGGTAAAATTAGGTTGCTGTCTGATGCTGGAACTCCAGTCGTAAGGAGTACTCTTTCACTCTTTGCAAAAACTGTATGTTGCTAGCACGACAGCTTTACCAACAGTATTTTTTAATGGGGAGGTCACGGCTCGGGTGTTAAAGAGCCGCAACCAAGTCTAATAGACTACTATAGTATAACGAAAGAGGAAAAATTTGTCAAGTGTTATTGAGAAATAATTCTAAAACTTTTTTACTTTTTTAATTGCCCATCAAGACTCTACCCTTCGATCACAATTACGCTGACCGGGCAGTTATCCGCTGCTTCTTGGACATCGGCTTCATTGTCTTGCTTCGGAGATTTATAAACTTCGGCCACTTGCTCATCTGTCATCTTGAATACGTCTGGACATGTACTAATACATAACCCACATCCGATACACCCTTCTATAATCTCTACGTCCATCTCTTTCACCTCCCTCCTGATTCATCGTTACACGATATTCTTTTTGATTGTGCCCGTTTATATTTTTCTTTATTCATTTTAGGAGGATCATCACGCAAAAAATTGCTCTCTTAATAGAGCACAACATGGGTAATAGTTAAAACGCATGAGAGAAAACAAAAAGTTGCACACAATGAAGCGCGCGACTGGCCCCCATTAGACGGTGTTCTGATTCGTTATAAATAATAAATCTTCTAAGAGAATATATGAAGTCTTTCAATTATTATTCCATGTATATTTTCACATTTCGTGAGATAACTAAAGATTAGATCAAACGCAACGAAGTAATTGTTTCATTTTAATTACTCCCTGACTCTGTGATCTAATAATTGCTTGGACTATTGGAACAAATTCGTGACAAAAAAGACATACTTTGAGTAAAGAACAGTGCAAAGTCAAAAAATGGATTTTTTGACTGTAGATATAACATTTGCTCCTTTACGACATCAAAAACAAAACCATATTCTTAATCACCTAGTACATTTTAGAAAATTTTAACAGAATCATTTCGGAATCTGTCCATTTTTGATCACAACACTGCCGCATGAAGCGCTTTGGCCAAGTCTGCATCACAGCCAGTGTTGTCGTACAATACCCTCATAATTTC
>CAKSKO010000245.1 GCA_934465125.1 uncultured Eubacteriales bacterium | reverse complement strand
TCTGCTTCTGCCGCCGAAGTCTGTGAATAACCAAATTCAGTCATTATTGTTGGTAAAGTTAACCCTTGCCGCACTTCTGAAAGATATCTTTTCAAAAATGGAGCTCCTGTATTTTCTCTAAATGCAACTCTCCCTTCAGCAATCCAATCATCCATTTTTTCTTTGTTAAACAACCAACATCTACCTTCAGAAGGATAATATTGTTCGTTATTATTTGGATTGATAATTGGGTAAATACACGACTGTACAATTCTTCCGCCTTTTCCATTTGCACTTAAATCAGAAGCTGCCCAAGGACCACGAGGGTCATTATCGGGATTTGAATATCTTGAAATTGAGGCTTCATCTCTAGGCAACAATCCAAGATTAACACAATTTATATCTTTGCAGTACACAAAAACAAACTCATGAATTCTTCCGATATTCTTGTCATTAGGTGGAGTAGCTCTCTTTTTCCATACCAAACACTCCAAAAAATTTGACTCACCAAATATCTCACTACACAACATCTTAAATGAAGCAGATTCCTTATCATCAAGACTAATAAAAATAACCCCATCCTCAGAAAGCAGACTTTTCGCCAGCTTCAACCTCGGATAAATCATATTCAGCCAGTCAGTGTGGAATCTGCCATTGCTTTCCGTGTTCTGGACAAGGCGGTTGCCGTCCTCGTCAAACTGTCCGCTGCGGTCAAGGTAGCTGTCGGCATCCTCTGCGAAATCGTCGTTGTACACGAAGTCGTTACCGGTGTTGTATGGCGGATCTATGTAAATCATCTTTACCTTGCCGAGATACGTTTCCTGGAGCAGTTTCAGCACCTCAAGGTTATCTCCCTCAATATAGAGGTTCTCCGTGCTGTCGAAGTCTACGCTCTCCTCACGGCAGGGGCGCAGCGTTGCGGAAACGGGAGCATTCGCCGCAAGGATAGCTTTCTTCTTGTCCGGCCACGTGAACTGATAGCGTTCTTCCTTGCCGTCAACTACACGGGTGTTTATCTCCTGCATGAGTACGTCCTTGTCAATAGCGCGGACTACTTCGCCTGTTACGGGGTCGATGGTTTCGGTTACTGCGTTCGGGAACATCTGCGACAGTTTCACATAGTTATCGTCTGCTATGTTCGGGGTGTGCATTTTAAGTTTATCCATAGTTACTTATCCTCCATAACATCTAAGCTTGCAATATAATCTCGAATAGTACAGTTAATTGCTTTCCATTTATCATTGAGTTCTTCTGTACGCTGATATGCCTCCATAGTAAATGTTTCTTTTTCCTCTTGCGGTCTCAAGTCTGTTACCACAAACCGACTTTCATATTCAGTAAGTTGACATTTTGCCAGTTGTAAGATCATTACATATCCTTCGTAAATATTTTCTTTGATAAATGGAATATTGGCATTTAGCCGGTCTTGTGCATCAACAACCGCTGGGAGTGCAGAATCATAATGCCGCTTATCTTCATCCAATCGCTGTTGCTTATCTGCTGGAACAGTTGTATACCCCGATGGTACGAGCACACTAATTGCTTTAACCATTTGAGCAAAAGATAGACTTAACTCACGATACAGGGCAAATTCTGTATCAAATTTTGTTTTGCTTACATATTCTTTTTTGCTCAACTCTGATTTGTATTTTTCAAGTTTTTCATCAAGGGTTTCTTGAAAATTTTTACCCATTCGATCTGCTATCCTCTTTGCTGAAAAAGATACAACGCCGATCATGATTGCGCCTATTCCACCAGCACTTGTAATAGATGCCACGGCGATTTGCATCACATCTTCCCAACTCATGTCAATTCCTCCAATTTCATTTTTAATTCTTTCACCTGGTTTGCAAGCTCAAATTTCTTCTTAGGCTGCTTTTCCGCCCGCGCAAGTTTCTCGAGTTTCGCGATTTCCTTTTCGAGTTTCGCGCGCTCGTCATCGGCGGCTATCTGCTCGTTGAGCGTGTTGCCGTCCTCAACTGTAATACCTCCGACCTGCGTCACGATGTTCTCCCACACGGCGTCAAGGTTCGCACCGTTGAGCTCCACAGTGCAGTCCTCAGATTTCCTCCAGCCGGATTGCAGCAGCTTTGTGCGGTACACTGCAAGGCGGCATTTATCCTCGTATTCAAGCACCATCAGCATATTCTGCGGAATCAGCTTTGACAGCGAAATTATATTGCGCTCGTCGTAATCCCGGGTTTTCAGCGAGATAAGCAGCACATAGAACGACTTTACCGTTTCGCCAGCCGGGATTATCGTGGTATTCTCCGACACTTCGTTGACTATCGTTATCTTCGAGATGTCCGCGTCAAAACGGTCTTTCTGCGCCGTGTTCATCAGGAATTTCGCATATATTGCCTTTTTCGGAAGCTGCTTTGACAGCTCTGTTTTCTGAGGAAGTTCAAGCATATTGATCTCCTTTAT
>CAKSKO010000244.1 GCA_934465125.1 uncultured Eubacteriales bacterium | reverse complement strand
TCTCGGTGAAGTTGTAACAAACAGCACAGAAAAGAATCTCACCATGAGAGCGGAAGCAGAAACAGGCGCTTGCGATGGTAAATTTATGATCGCAAAACGCGCCAAAGAGCTCGGTTACGATGCAATTCATGATACCGTTCACGAAATGGCAAAGGATGAAGCTCGGCACGGCGCTGGATTTAAAGGACTTTTAAAGAGATATTTTTCTAAATAAAAAATCTTCCATCTCAAAAACAAATAAACATCCGGTTACTGCAAAATAGTAGATGCAGTAATCGGATGTTTTGATTTAAAAATAGTTTTTTGCAGTAAAATCTGTATGAATACCGTTTGGATGCAGATAATAAATGCAAAACTGTTAGAAAGGAGAACAAGTCATGAATAATTCTCAATTGAAAGTCAAAAAATTTATGGAGCAGCAGATCGACGAGATGGAAAATGGTCTTGACAACCTTCGTGACCGGGATGTTCAACCCACCGATATGGGGGATCTGTACAACGGTATGTTAAAACACTGCGTCAGTTTTGAAATTCAGCATATGAGAAGGCTCAAAGACGAGCTGATTGATGTTCTTTCCTAATTTCGAAGGGCAACAGCAATAAGCATAAATACAAAAAGAAACGAAAGAAAAGCTTAAAATGATCTTTAGAAAATCGTTTTAAGCTTTCTTATTTTTATCCTAGTTCAATTTCTCTGCCCCAACACCAAGATCCGTGTTATTGATTAAGACATCTACATTAGGATGATCTCTCAAATCAGGAAATACGGTTTGGACAAACCAATCTACAAGTTCCTGATCTCTTTTCATATCGGTCGTATTCTCTACAAAAGCATTGACACTAAAATACTCAAAATATTCTAGAGCTAGCTTAATGTCTCGCAGAATGCTCTGTTTTGTCTGCCCTTTAATACCAATTAGCAGACAAATCCCAGAAAAGTAATCTGCAATCGTCTGCGCTCTAATCTCCTCTGGAATACCTTTTCCCCATTCTTTTCTGAGCTTTGGATCAAACGTTTCCACCCCTGTCCGGAACTTAACCGTCACTCCCGGAAACTTCTCTGCAAATGCTTTTAGTTTTCGGTGATATAACCAATGCGCTTCAAACCAGACGGTATGAATCGGAAGTCGTTCGATCGTCTGACGTAAAAATGAGAGTGTTTTCTCATCGAGTTCCATTGCAGAACCTGAATTAATGATATCTAAAACTCCTAATTCTCCTGTTACCCTTTCAATCACAGGTCGGTTCACTGTAAACGGATCTTCTGTCACATCAAGATAATAGTCGCAAAATGTACATCTCTTCCAAATACAGCCTGTCCCCTGCAATAAAATAAACTCGCGCGGCATCTTTTTTGTAAGCAGAGAATACCGAACCAAATCACTCACAGCGACCGTTCCCCTCTTTCTTTTTAATATAGGCAATCAGCGCATAAGCAAGCGGAGTTCCGCCGATCGTCTCGATTGCTAATTTTATTATATACTGTGCAGATATCATTGTAAACAGGTCTTTTGCCGGTGCGACACCAGAAAAGGCGATTAAAACAAAAACTACCGTATCAAATAAATATCCTATAGCGGAACTTAAAATCGTTCTGATCCAAAGATGTCTCCCTTCTGTCAACTCTTTAATTTTTACCATAAACCATGCATTGGTAAGCTCTCCGGATAAAAAAGCGACCAAAGACGCCACCAAAATACGTGGTACTACAGTAAAAATTTTAGTATACGCTTGAGTGATCTCCTCCAAATAAACGGGAGATGGCAAAAATAGACCGATCGTTGTTGATAAAACTAGAAATACATTACAAGCAAATGTCAGAAAAATCACGCGTCTTGCCGTTCGAAACCCCCATATTTCTGTTAATACATCTCCTAACATGAATGCAATTGGAAAGGTGATTGTTCCCGCGTCAAACAAAGTCACCCCAAAAATATCGATCAATTTTACTGCCATAATATTGGCAGTTAGATACGTCGTGACCATAAATGCTGAGAGAATCGTCAGCATATTAAGATGATCCGATTTCTTTTTTTTCTGGTTTTCTTCGGGGTTATCCAGCACCTGTTTCATTGTAATTTCCCCCTTATTCCCTAACACCAAATCATCATTTTTATTCATGAACTCTTCTATTGAAAAAATTCGTCCACAAAGTCTTATAAAATATTATTTTACCATAAACAGTACCGACAAAATAGTTAATATTTAATTTAATAACTGTTAAAAAACCATGTGTAAGCAGTAAAATACTGTTCACACATGGTTTCGACTCATTATTTCCTAAAAAAATATATTAGTCTTTTTCTTCCTCTTTCTCAGGCAGCGTATCAATATAATCCTCTAGCTCACTCTTGATTACAGTAACCCTTGGACCATAAATAATCTGAATTCCTGTTCCTTTTTTGATC
>CAKSKO010000243.1 GCA_934465125.1 uncultured Eubacteriales bacterium | reverse complement strand
AATTAAAATTGGTACAAGGCGGAACAAAATACGAAATTAAGTTTAAGTGTGTGGAACTGTTTGAAACAATGAAAAACCAACTTTGTTTCCAATAATATAGTCGTTTTTTAGAGCCGTTATCTATTAATAGCGGCTTATTTTTATGGTATCATATCGGCAGCGAGGCTGTGACGCGGGTACTTTTGCGTGCCTGTATCTGCCCGATTTGGCAAGTAGACGGGAGCGTGCGCAGTTTGCCCGCTGCAGGTGTGGCATAATATAAAAATTAATGATATATAAAAAGGGTGAAAAAAATGCTGCAATTGGTTTTGGGACGTGCAGGAACTGGAAAAACACATTTGATCAGAGAAATGTTGAAGAATAAAGTGGCATCTGGCGAGAAAAAACTCATGCTGCTCGTTCCGGAACAAAACTCCTTTCAAAATGAGAGAGAGATGTTAAAGCTGGTTGGTGCTGCTCAGATGGCAAAACTCTCTGTTATGAGCTTTTCTCGTTTAACAGATCTTGTCTTTCGAGAAACAGGAGGGATTGCTGGACGGCGGCTTGATGACGGAGGAAGAAATATTTTGATGAGCCTTGCTTTGGAGCAGGTAAAGGATCAGCTGGCTCTTTATCGGCACCACTCGCATTCCTCAGAATTGGTTCCTATGATGATTGCGGCTTTAAAGGAATTTAAGATGTGTTCTATTTCTCCGGAAGCATTATTTGAAACAGCGGGAGAAGTTTCTGATGAGACGCTGAGGAGTAAAATGAGAGAAACGGCATTTATTTTAGGAGCTTATGAAGCTTTGCTTGCGAAGAGCTATCTTGATCCGCTTGACGATCTAACAAGACTGCGACAAACGCTTGAGCGACATGCTTTTTTTCGCGATTATACCATTTTAGTCGATGGATTTTATGGGTTTACTCCGCAAGAAATGCAGATTATGGAGCTAATTTTGCGGCAGGCCAAGGAATGTGTTGTTGGTCTGTGTATTGATCCGTACTCGGAAACAAAAAATAAGTTGGATTTATTTTCATCTGTCAATAAAACACGCAAAAGTCTTATGACAATAGCAAAAAAGAATATGGTGACGATAAAACCTCCAATTGAGTTGATGGAAACACGCCGTTTTGAAAACTCTGAGTTGAGGATACTGGAAGAAGCAAGTTTTCAGATTAATCGTGATGCCTTAGAAGATCCAGTTGAGAACGTTGTACTGTACAATGCCGCGCAACTTTATGATGAAGCTGATTTTGTTGCAAATACGATTAAAAAGCTGGTTTTAGAAGAAGGAATAAGGTATCGGGATTTTGCTGTTATTGCAAGAGCAACAAAAACTTACCTTGGAGTTATTGATACAACATTTGAAAAACATGATATTCCATATTTTATGGACAAAAGGGAACCGATTGATAGAAAACCGTTGATGAACTTAACACTGACCGCTTTTGAAATTATACATAGTTCTTATGAATCGGATGCAATTTTTCGGTATTTAAAAACAGGGCTTACAGACCTTACAGTAGAAGAAATATCTTTATTAGAAAATTACACGCTTTTATGGGGTATCAGCGGGACAAGATGGAAAGAACCATTCACAGCGCATCCAAAAGGATTTTGTGAACAGACAACGAAAGAGGACGAGCAGACATTAGAGCAGATCAATTTATTGAGAGAACGGGTTGTTCGTCCACTGGAACGGTTTTCTGATAACATTCGGCAGGGAACGGGTGAAACATTTAGCAAAGCTGTTTATCTTCTGATCGAAGAAATTGGAGCGCTTAATAGTTTAAAAAGTATGGCGCGAAAACTAAATGAAGAAGGTGAGCGTACCCTTTGTGAGGAACAGTTGCGGCTTTGGGATCTGCTAATATCGATATTAGATCAAACTGCACTTGTTTTAAAGGACCAGTTTCTTTCTTCTAAAAGATACGCTGAGCTGCTTCAATTGGTTATCACTGCAAACGATATTGCTTTTATCCCGCAAGGACTCGATGAGGTTACTATTGGAGACGCAGACCGCATCCGGTTAGAAAATCCAAAGATTGTTTTCTTGATCGGTGCAGAAGAGGGAGAATTTCCAAGAGCTCCTGTTGTATCTGGGGTGTTTAGTGACGCGGAGCGCAAAGATTTAATTTCGATGGGGCTTCCGATGTACGATTCTTTGGAAGGTCTGGTTGTGGAAGAACGTTTTTTAGCATATCGCTCTATGACGAGCGCTTCTAAGCGACTTTATGTTACTTGGTCTTCCAGTGACAGCAAAGGAACTGGAAAGACGCCATCTGCGATTGTTAGAGAGATCAAACGTATTTTACCCAAAATAAAAACACTGGATGAGTATTGTCTGGACTGGAAGGATAGATTGTGGTCACAAAAGCCAGCGTTCGAGTTGTTTGCCAAACATTATCGGGAGCATTCAAGGTTTTCC
>CAKSKO010000242.1 GCA_934465125.1 uncultured Eubacteriales bacterium | reverse complement strand
ATGATAATCTGTTTAATTGAATCTCCGCATCTGTTCCGTTATAAGGTATCTTTTTATTCCCTACCTCAGAAAAAGTATATCTTCCTAAACTTTTTCTATTTCCTTTATCTTTTCCTGGAGTACATGATAATGCTAACTTATAGCTCCATCCATCAAATTTATAACCTTCTCTAGGGGTAGCTTTATACACTCTTTCCCCCGTCTCCATTAAAAAGCCCGAAGTAGCTTTTGTGCATTCAACAGTACCGCCTTCTGTCGCATAAACCGAAACTTTGCAATCGCCCAAAGGGGTAGTATACTCCATAATCTTGTTAGTTCTAGCAGCAGAAGCTTCCAGAACCGTTACTGATAAAATAGTACACAAGCACAAACTTAACGCTACAATAGATCTCATAGATTTTTTCAAAAAACTCAATGTACAATACATCCTTTCCTCATTAACAAATAATCAATCGTTTTTATACGTTTAGTATAATAGAATTTTCCAAAGATATCAATGAATAATTTTTACAAAGATCTACCATTTTATCCATTTAAATTGTAAAAATTCTGTGGACCGATCGAAAACAATAAATTTTTAAAATAGATTCTTACAATTGTTTCTAATTAAACCTCAGCAAGCAAATGAAACTCTCATTCCTCTTTCTGTTGCTTTTGAACCGTTTTCGGAAGAAGAAAACGGTTGACGAGCATTGCAACAACAATTCCGATACTCGTATCAATCACCCTGTTGATGACGTAAAATAAAGTGCCGTCCACATTTTTTTCCGGCACAGCAATAATACTGACAAGCACAATACACCCAATGACAACAGATGACTGTTTATTCATCATATTACATAAATAAATGACCATAAGAATACAGACAGGAACAATCAAAATATCAAACCAATTTTTGTATCCAGGTATTGCACAGATAATTTCCAGCACAAAATAGCCAAGCACGCCGCCTAAAATCGTTCCAATGAGACGGTGGATCCCGCTTTTAAACGTTTCATTATATGTTTGCTGCATACAAATAATCGCTGCGATGGAGGAAAAAAGTGCATCGTGACGGTGAAAAACAAAGGAAAGTAGCAAACATAGCGCAACCGCGATTGCCGTTTTAATAGCTCTTAGCCCTATTCTATACTTTCCATTCAATTTTAAATCTAATTTCAAAATAGAATCCCCCCATTTTTAATCGATATATTATATCATAAACCAAAACTGACGACAACAAAAAAACTGACATCACCATAATGATATCAGCTTTCCTCTTATACAACAAAAAATCCTAGATTCTTAAAAATAGCTTTTGCTTTCACCACATCCTCTTCGCACGGTTCCTTCGTCTCTTTTAAGAAACAAGTAAGCCCCATATATTCCCACTTATATTCGCCCATCTTGTGATATGGTAGCAGCTCTATCCTTTTAATACACGAAAAGCCTTTTAAAAACTCCGCTAGAGAAAGAAGCTTTTCCCTATTGAGTGTAAAACCCGGAACTAAAACATGCCGAATCCAGACATCCTTTTGATTCGCCTCACAGTAACGTAACATTCTAAGGGACATTTGATTGCTTTTTCCTGTAAGCTCTTTGCATACGGTTTCCTCTAGTGCCTTAATATCCAAAAGAACTAAGTCCGATTTTAAAAGCACCTCATAGCTGCGTTCAAATTCTGCACCGCCGGCAGTATCCACTGCAACAGAAATTCCTTGTTTATGACAGCGGTGAATGATCTCAAGACAAAATTCAGGCTGCAGCAACGGTTCCCCTCCCGATAAAGTTACGCCTCCGTTTTTGATAAAGCTTTTATACTTTAAAATATCTTCTATTACTTCGGAAGCAGTGATGATTTTCCCCTCTTCTCTGTTCCAGGTATCTGGGTTGTGGCAATAAGCACAGCGAAGAGAACACCCCTGTAAAAATAAAACATAGCGGATCCCCGGGCCATCCAAAGCACCAAACGTTTCAACCGAATGAATTCTTCCCATCACATCCGCCATGTTTTGTTTCCCCCTTAATCATTTATCTCTTTTTTTCTAAAACCTCTCATGAAATGTCCTGTTGATTACATCAAGCTGTTGTTCACGCGTCAAGCGAATAAAGTTTACTGCATATCCTGATACACGGATTGTAAGCTGTGGATACTGTTCCGGATGGTCCATCGCGTCAAGAAGTACATCCCGATTTAGTACATTGACGTTGATGTGGTGCCCCCCTTGAGTAAAGTATCCATCGAGAAGATTCGTAAGATTAGCAGCCTTTTCATCTTCTGTCTTTCCCAGCGCATTCGGTACAATCGAAAACGTATAGGAAATACCGTCTTCACTGTAATCATACGGTAAATGCGCTACAGACCTCATCGACGCAACACATCCATGAGAATCTCTTCCATGCATCGGATTAGCACCCGGTGCAAACGGCTCGCCTCTTTT
>CAKSKO010000241.1 GCA_934465125.1 uncultured Eubacteriales bacterium | reverse complement strand
TTGCTACTGCAAGTGCATCCCTTCTGCATATCGGAACAAGCTGGATCATCCAAATTAAAAATTCCAACCTTACATTGCCGAAATAACTTTCTCTTGCAATCAAGATATTCCTCTATCGTTTCATGTTCATTTTTTCCAATGTGATCAGGCGAAAAATTGGTAAACACACCATAATCAAATTGAAATCCATCCACACGATGCCACTTCAGTCCAAGTGACGATGCTTCCATTACAACACATTTACAACCGGCGTCTACCATTTTTCTTAGATATTTTTGAACTTCATACGATTCCGGAGTTGTATTTTCAGTCTTAATCTGCTCTTCCCCGATCACGACACCGAGCGTTCCAATCAAACCAGTTTGATATCCCTCTTTCTCAAGAATTGATTTGATCATACAGGAAACCGTAGTTTTTCCTTTTGTCCCAGTCAGTCCAATCGTAATTAATTCCGACGCCGGATGATGAAAGAACACAGCCGACATTTCTGCAAGCGCCGCTCTCGTGTCCGGAACAAGGATAACAGTCGCACTATTTCCATTTATTTCTCTGTCGGCAACAATCGCTACCGCACCTTTTTTTACCGCATCGTCTACAAATCGATGACCATCAACATTTGCACCACGCAAACAAACAAATACACATCCAGGTTCAATATTCCTAGAATCATAAACGAGATCACTTACCTGCATATCTGTGTTTCCTTGTAAACAAGTATATTCCAACCCTTGTAATATTTCTTTTAGCTGCACCAAAAATCCTCCCCGGTTTTAATTTTATCTGATAAAAAAGACTCTTCGCAAGCTTTCTGGCAATGCCGTGCATTGCACAATACGAAGAATCCTTTTTATTTCCTATTTCACTAATATTTTACTTCATTAAATAATTTTAACAGTTCCTTTTGGTTCGCACTCTCGCAAACAGCGATAATTTCATCCCCTGCATGAATCACTGTATCACCCTGTGGAATAATCAGTCTCTCCTCTCGAAGTAATGACACAATCAAAGACGATTTCGGCATCCGCAAATCCTTAACAGATATTCCATTGACCGCTGCATGCTTCGGAAGCGTAAGTGTACAAATCGCTGCTCTTCCTTTGTTCAGACTCGCTAGAAGATGAAGTCCAACCGCCGCAACTTCCTGTTCAATCAACCTTGTAATAATCTCTGTGCTGCTGACCGCATTGTCGACCCCTAATTTACGCAGCGCCTCCAAATTTCTTGGGTTGTTTGCTCTTGCGATTACCTGTTTTACCATGAATTTTTTTTTCGCAAGCTGAGATGCTACCAAATTATCTTGGTCCCTACCTGTGACAGCAATAAAACAATCGGCTCTTCCAATTCCTGCATTTGCCAATACTTCAATTTCTGTACCGTCTCCGCAAACCACTTCTGCATCAAGTTCATTGGCGATTTTTAAACATTTTGTTTTATCTTTTTCTATTAATTTTACTTTATAGTCGCGGTCTAACATATTTCTAGCTAAAAAATACCCTAGTTTCCCTCCGCCTACAATAATGATCTTCACTTGAATTCCTCACCTTTCAGAGCAACACATGACCCGTTACAATAAAAGCAATCTTTATTTTCTTTTAATCCACAATTCTTGAATAAATAATTCTGTCTGTTGCGTTGAGTACAATCTTCTGCCTACCATCATAGAGCGATACTCGACCATTTTCATCCAGCACACCTGTAATGATTTCTCCTGCCTTCATCGGCACCGCATCGAGAGTCCTCCCAATTAAAAAATGATCCACATCTCTTAGCTGAAACGATACCGTACAAGTTCCAAATGTTACTTGCTTTTCCTGCCAGCTGCTCGTTAGCGCAGTAAAAATCGCCCCACACGAGAGCTTTGTCTGGCAAACTGTTTTCATTCCAAAATGGCTGAAAGCTTTTTCTCTTGCAGGATCTGTAATCCTGGCAACAACATTCTCGATGTGAAAAAACTCGATCACAATCTGTGAAACTGTGATGTTTAAATTATCATCAGAAGTAACCACCGCAACCGCATCACAGCCTTCTATACCTGCGCTTCGCAGAACTGTTAAATCCATCGGCATCCCGGTTACCGTCATGCCATCGAAATCGTCACTAAGCTGCCGAAAAGAATCTTCATTCATATCTACAATCGAAACATGATGCCCATGATGCCAAAGCACCTCTGCTAATCTGCTGCCTAGATGACCACAACCAATTACAAGAACATTCATTTCTAATCTCCCTGCAACTCCCTCAAGTAAGAAGGATATTTTTGCGTTAAAATAAAACTAAGGGCGCTTTACGCGCCCAAAACAAAATGGCCCGCCCGGAGGGATTCGAACCCCCGGCCTCCAGAATCGGAATCTGTTGCGATATCCAGCTTCGCTACGGGCGGGTATCTAAATAACGATATGTATTATAACAGAAACCTTTTCTGATTTCAATCCATT
>CAKSKO010000240.1 GCA_934465125.1 uncultured Eubacteriales bacterium | reverse complement strand
GATTTATGGTTTGGAATGGGACTACTAGCCGCTGCACTTGTTACTGGTCTTTCCGGTATCGGAGGAGGAATTGCCGTTGCTGCTGCTGCACCTGCTGCGATTGCTGCAACTTCAGAAGATCCAAAAGCATTCGGTAAAGCTCTTATCTTCGTAGCTTTGGGTGAAGGTATTGCTCTTTATGGATTGCTTGTTACTATTTTAATTTTGGCTAAGATCTAAACATATTAAAGAGGTGTACGCCATGCGCTTTCATTTAATCAGCGATAATATCGATACAATCGTTGGTATGCGGTTAGCGGGAATTACCGGCGTTCTTGTACATGAGGACGCCGAGACCCGTAAGGCACTCACAGACGCTATGGAGATGGAAGATGTCGCTGTCATCTTACTGACAGAACGGCTTGTTAAGCTATGCCCTGAGTTGGTATACGACTTAAAATTAAATCGGCATCGTCCTTTGATTGTTGAAATCCCCGACCGTCATGGAAATGGTCGTTCGAAGGATTCTATTACAAAGTATGTCCGAGAAGCAATAGGCGTTAAAATTTAAAGTAGGAGGGATTCCCTAATGCCTGACAATCAAGGAAAAACAAGCAACTTTCTTCAGGCGATCAATAAATATGCCGAAGAACAACGAACAAAAATTCAAACAGAAGCTGAAACCTTTAAAAAACAAGAACTTGAAAAGGCAGAGTCTGAAATTTTAAATGACGCCTATCAACTGATCCAAAAAGAAATGGCGGAGATGAGAAGTGCTATTTCAAGTGAACTTTCTAAAAAAGAGATGGCAGGGCGCAAAGAATTGTTCGAAAAAAGAAAAATGATCGCAGAAGAAGTTTTTACAAAAGCTACTAAAGAATTAACAACGTTTACAAAGTCAAAGGAATACCCCAGTTTATTAAAAAAATATACGAAGGCAATCGCCGCTGTTCTAACAGAACCCGGCACAATTTTATACGTGAAGGAAGAAGATTTTTCATTTGCTGACCAACTGAAAACTGCATTTGGAAAAAAGAATTGTAGTGTGCAAATCAGCAATGATATCACTATTGGCGGAATATATGGCTACAATGCTTCCATGGGAATTATTGCGGATGAAACACTTGATACCAAACTGGACGTCCAGCACGAATGGTTTGCAGAAAATTCCGGATTAACGCTGGTATAAGGTTGCTAAAACGAATTGCCCACTTGTTTATTGGAGATGAATTTGATGGAGAATCAGAATATAATCTATGGCATAAACGGCCCTGTTGTCACAGTTAAAAACACACGTTCTTTTTCGATGATGGAAATGGTTTATGTTGGTAAAGCACGTCTTGTGGGCGAAATTATCGGCATTACCGATAAACTGACCACAATTCAAGTATATGAAGAAACGACGGGACTCAAACCTGGTGAACCTGTCTACGGTACAGGGAGTCCGATGAATGTCACATTAGGTCCTGGGATTATTGATAACATTTTTGACGGAATTGAAAGACCTCTAAAAGCGATTGAAGAACAATCCGGTGCATTTATTTCTAGAGGATCCAGTACCCCATCGCTTAATGTTACACGGTTGTGGGACGTTACGATTACCGTCAAGGTAGGAGACCATTTAAGTGGCGGAGCAGTATATGCAGAATGTCCTGAAACAACAATCATCAAACACAGATGTATGGTTCCCCCCACGCTTTCAGGGGAAGTTGTGAAAGTTGCCAAAAACGGAAAATACAAAGTGGATGATACGGTAGTCGTTTTAAAGGATGAAAAAGGAAATACTCACGAGCTTTCGTTGTGCCAAAAATGGCCGATCCGGACACCACGACCTGTTCAAACCAGATTGCCTGCAACTGTTCCGTTGATTACGGGACAGCGTATCATTGACACTCTCTTCCCCGTTTCAAAAGGCGGCACTGCTGCAATTCCAGGAGGATTTGGAACCGGAAAAACAATGACACAGCACCAGTTAGCAAAATGGTGCGACGCTGATATCATTGTATATGTTGGCTGTGGGGAACGTGGAAATGAAATGAGCCAGGTTCTCGACGAATTCACAGAATTGATTGACCCAAAATCCGGACGTCCTATGACAGACCGGACAGTATTGATTGCGAATACTTCTAATATGCCTGTTGCGGCTCGTGAAGCATCGATCTATACCGGTATCACCTTAGCGGAATACTACAGAGACATGGGATACCATGTTGCAATTATGGCTGATTCCACTTCTCGTTGGGCGGAAGCGCTTCGTGAAATTTCCGGTCGTCTTGAGGAAATGCCCGCAGAAGAAGGGTTCCCGGCTTATTTGCCGTCAAGACTGTCTGAATTTTATGAACGCGCCGGCTTAGTACAAACACTAAGTGACAGCGAAGGTTCGATCACAATTATCGGTGCTGTTTCCCCGCAGGGTTCTGACTTTTCCGAGCCTGTTACTCAAAACACCAAACGCTTCACGCGCTGTTTC
>CAKSKO010000239.1 GCA_934465125.1 uncultured Eubacteriales bacterium | reverse complement strand
TCTGTAAGGTTTGTAAGGGGACTGTAAAAAAAAGTAAAAAGCAAGGACATATTACGGTTTCAGATAAAATCGATCGAATCCTTACAAACCGATTTTTTGCAATTCCTGTTTTTCTTATGTTGATACTTTTTATCTTTTTTCTTACCTTTGGGCCGATTGGAAATTTTCTAAAAGAACAAGCGGAATGGTTAATCAAAGATGTTTTTGCAGGGTTTGTATCAAATGGACTGAGCGTTGCTGGAGCATCCCCCTGGGCTGAGAGTCTGGTAGTAGATGGGGTTATCGAAGGAGTGGGATCGGTTGTATCCTTTTTACCGCAGATTATGATCTTATTTACGCTGCTTTCTATTTTAGAAGACAGCGGATACATGGCGAGAGCTGCATTTATCATGGATCAGCTTTTAAGAAAGATTGGGCTTTCCGGACGAGCATTTGTCCCAATGCTGATGGGATTTGGCTGTACAGTACCGGCTGTGTTGGGGACTAGGACACTTGAAAATAAAAAAGATAAAAGACTTACGATTCTCATCACACCGTTTATGTCCTGCAGTGCAAAAATGCCTGTTTATGCGCTATTTATTTCAGCGTTCTTTGTGGGAAACCAGCCATTGATTATCTTTTCAATCTATCTTTTGGGAATTATTATAGCAATTTTAACAGCGCTTTTATTTAAAAATACAATTTTAAAAGGGGATCCAGCACCATTTGTGATGGAACTGCCGCCGTATCGCTTTCCAACGGCTAAAAGTTTATGGCTGCATGTATGGGAAAGACTAAAGGATTTTTTAGTAAAAGCAGGAACCGTGTTACTCGGTGCTACCATTGTGATTTGGTTTTTGCAATCCTTTAATATGCAGCTACAGATGGTACAAGACAGTTCAGAGAGTATTTTAGCCCAAATTGGAACACTCATTGCGCCGATATTCAACCTGTGCGGATTTGGAGATTGGAGAGCTGCCGTTTCGTTATTGACTGGATTAGCGGCGAAGGAGTCGGTTGTCAGCACAATGGCAATCTTGTATGGTTCAGGATCTTCTTTGAACTTTATGCAGACACTCTCGCAATCATTTACTCCGTTAAGCGCCTATTCCTTTATGATATTTGTGCTTTTGTATACCCCTTGTGTTGCAGCCCTTTCAGCGATTTATAAGGAGATGGGGAGCGCTAAATGGACGATGATTACAATAGGATATCAGTTGCTTGTTGCATGGTTTGCTTCGGCAATGGTGTTTCAATTTGGATTGTTAATTGGATACTTGTTTTAAAATGAAGGAGGGAACACAGGTGTGGATTGATTATTTAATCGGAATATGCGCGGTACTGACTGTAGTCGGGCTGATCGCTTATTGGGGTTACCGTAAAAAACATAAAAAAGGTGGATGCTTTGGATGCAGTGGGGGATGTCCTGGGTGCGAAGTTTATCGAGAGAAAAAACAGGGAAAAGAATGAAAAGAAGCATATTTTCATCTTGTTGCATATAGAAATATATAGGATCTAATGCAAAAAGGAGGAGTTAAAAATAATGGCAGAATTGACAGGCTCCTTGGAGGATTATTTAGAAACAATCTACATTTTACTAAAAAAGAGTGCAAATGTTCGGATTACAGATATCGCAAAGTTTTTAGCATTATCAAAGCCCAGCGTGAATCGTGCGGTAAAGACGCTCAAGGAAGCGAATCTTGTGGTCCATGAAAAATATGGTACAATTACTTTAACAAAAAAAGGTGAGGAGCTTGCGAAAGGCGTTTATTTCAGACATAAAACCTTGATGAATTTTTTGGTGAACGATCTAAAAATTGAACCGAAGACAGCAGAACAGGAAGCGTGCCGAATTGAACACGATATTAGTGAAGAATCGCTTAAAAAACTGATCGCGTATTCAAAAAAACATAAAAACTGCTTTAATAAGAACTAAAAAAGGAGAAGATGTTTGATACGAGAACATCTTCTCCTTTTTTATATTTTTTAAAACAGTTAATCCATTTTAATTTTCTCAAACGCATGTTGTTTTAAGTTTTCGGTGATCGTACGCTCATCTGCTTCTTTGGTAAGTTTTTGATGAAGCTTTACAGCGCGATGATAAGGTAAAACAGTAGCCGGTCCGGCAATACATCCGTTTTCACATGCCATTCCTTCAATAATTGTTTCAGGAAGTTTTCCGGCCTTCATAATCAGCAACGCTTTTTTGCATTCCTTTGCGCCGCTGCAGCGCTTACAAGAGATCGAGAGTTCTACTCCTTGCTCGTCGAGCGCTTCAGAAACAGCGCCAAATACGCCTCCGCTCAACGCGAATCCCTTTCCATAGACGCTTCCGTCCTGTTCCTGACCAGAAAGGGTTTTCAAGTCAATCTCTTTGGCGGAAAACATCGCGGCGAGTTCTTCAAAAGTAATCACAAAATCCGCTGAGGAGGGAACACGTTTAATTTCTTGCTTTTTGGCAATACACGGCCCGATAAACACAACAACAGCTTTTGGATACTGCTCTTTAATAT